>DGNZ01000046.1 GCA_002389175.1 Rhodospirillaceae bacterium UBA4479
AACCCACGCCTCGAGGGGCGCCGCCAATATGCGAGTTTCGCACACTGGCGCGATTTCCTATTGGCTTGGCGAATTTGAGACTGAATAAAGGAAAAGCGAATGTTTGAAGGCCTGCAAGGCAAACTTGGAGACATCTTTGACAGCCTCAAAAAACGGGGCGCGTTAAAGGAAGCGGACGTCGATGCGGCGTTGCGCGAAATCCGTGTTGCCCTGCTCGAAGCCGATGTCGCCCTTCCTGTTGTTAAAGAGTTCATCGAAGGCGTGCGCGACAAGGCCGTCGGCCAAGAAGTCCTGCGCTCGGTCCAGCCCGGCCAGCAGGTCGTCAAAGTTGTCCATGACCATTTGGTTGAGATGCTGGGCGGCGATACGCCCGAGCCACTTCGCGTCGATGCCAACCCGCCCGCCGCGATCTTGATGGTCGGTCTGCAGGGTTCGGGTAAAACCACGACGTCTGCGAAAATTGGCCTGCGCCTGAGCACGCGGGAAAAGAAAAAAGTTTTGATGGCGTCGTTGGACGTACATCGCCCGGCCGCGCAACAACAGTTGCTGCAATTGGGCAAACAAACCGAAGTCAACGTGCTGCCGCCGCTGATGGGCGAAAAGCCCGCCGCGATTGCCAAGCGCGCCATGGCCGTCTCACGGACCGAGGGTTATGACTTTGTTATCTTGGATACCGCCGGTCGCCTGCATATCGATCTGGAACTGATGCAAGAAGTCCAACAGGTCCGTGACATCGCTAACCCGGCTGAAACGCTGCTGGTCGTCGACGCGATGACCGGTCAGGACGCCGTTAATCTGGCCCGCGAGTTCGACGAAAAAGTCGGCATCACAGGTATCGTGCTGACCCGGGTTGATGGTGATGCCCGCGGTGGTGCGGCGCTGTCCATGCGCTCAGTGACCGGTAAGCCGATCAAGCTGCTGGGGACGGGCGAAAAAATGGACGCGCTGGATGCATTCGATGCGCAGCGTATTGCGGGTTCGATCCTGGGCATGGGCGACATCGTCGGCCTGGTCGAAAAAGCCCAAGAGCTTGTCGATGAAGAAGATGCCGAGAAGCTCGCCAAGAAAATGATGAAGGGGGAATTCACCCTCGAAGACATGGCGGCCCAGTTTGGCCAAATCCGCAAGATGGGCAGCCTAGACGGTCTTTTGGGCATGTTGCCCGGCGCCAAGAACATCAAACAGCAGATGGCTGGTGCCAACGTGGACGAAAAGACGATCGCCCACCAAGAAGCGATCATCCGCTCGATGACACCAAAAGAACGCCGCAATCCGAAACTGCTCAACGGCTCGCGCCGCCGCAGGATCGCTGCAGGATCAGGCACCACGGTTCCAGAAGTGAACCGGGTGCTGAAACAGTACAAACAAATGTCACAGTTTATGAAGAAGGCCGGAAAGATGGGTAAAAAGGGCATGTTACGTGGCCTGCCCGGTGGTGGCCTTCCGCCGATGGGTGGCATGCCACCCGGAATGAGATAATGGCGCCCATGGAATTTCTGGGCGTTGTTGAATGTTTAACCGAATACACTGAATCACTGAAGAGGACTCGAAACTAAATGTCACTAAAGATCAGACTATCACGTGGCGGTGCCAAAAAACGCCCTTACTACCGTATCGTCGTGGCGGATTCCCGTCGTGCACGTGACGGCCGTTTCATCGAACGCGTCGGTTCTTACAACCCGATGGTCGCCAAAGACCATCCGGACCGTATCAAGTTGGATGGTGACCGGATCAAGTATTGGATGGGCGTAGGCGCCAAGCCATCAGATCGTGTTGCTAAATTCCTGGCCGCTGCCGACATGGGCGAAGCACCAGTGATCCACGAACAAACCAAAAAGCATTTGCCGAAAGCCAAAGCGCAAGAGCGTAAGGTCGAGCAAGAAGAGAAGCGCAAAGCTGCTGAAGAAGCTGCTGCCGAGGCCGCTGCTGCACCTGCTGAAGAAGAAGCGCCAGCCGAAGAAGCCGCTGCTGAAGAAGCACCAGCCGAAGAAGCTGCTGCAGAAGAAGCGCCAGCTGAAGAAGAGAAGAAGGAGGGCTGATCGGCCTGAGTTCGGTTATGCCATCGCACAACCTTACCGATCCTGTTCGCCTTGGCATTATTGTCGGGGTCAGGGGTATCAAAGGCGAAGTTCGTATCAAAAGCTTCACCGACGATCCCACGGATGTCGCGGCCTATGGGCCGTTATTCGACAGGGAAGGAAAGACCCAATATTTCGTTCGGGTCACGGGAACAAATAAGGGTGTGGTGTTGGCACGGATCGACGGGATCGATGACCGTAATGCAGCCGAGGCGTTGAAACGAACCGAATTGTTCGTGGATCGCAGCCAGTTGCCGCCAGCCGATGAAGACGAGTTTTACGACGCGGATTTGATCGGACTACAGGCGGAAACAACAACGGGCGAAAGTCTTGGCAAAGTAAAAGGGTTGTACGATTTCGGGGCCGGCCCGGTGATGGAAATAGATGGGAATTTGATGGTGCCTTTTACCAAGGCCGTTGTCCCAGAAATTGATGTCACCAATGGCAAGGTCATCATTGATCCGCCGGATGGATTGTTTGATCCACCGGATCCCGAATTGAAGGACGAACAGGAACAAACGACGTAATGGATAGCGGAATGACATCGATGTGGCGCGCACGTGTGCTAACGATTTTCCCGGACATGTTTCCGGGACCGCTTGGCGTGTCCTTATTGGGGCAGGCCTTGGATCGTGGCCTATGGTCTATTGATGCCATCGATATCCGTGCGTTCGCCGAAGACAAACACGCCAGTGTTGATGATCTGCCGTTTGGTGGTGGTCCAGGCATGGTGATGCGTCCCGACGTTGTCGGCCGCGCCATCGAAAGTGCCCAGACCGCTGATCCGGATCTGCAAGTCGTTTACGTGACGCCGCGTGGGACGCCGCTACAGCAAGCCCAAGTTAAAACGCTGGCAGCGGGCCCTGGCATCATCACGGTATGTGGTCGGTTCGAAGGGATCGATCAGCGTGTGATGGAGGCTTATCCAGGCGAAGAAGTGTCGCTTGGCGATTATGTTTTATCCGGTGGGGAACTTCCGGCGATGACACTGATCGATGCCTGTGTTCGGTTGCTTCCTGGTGTCATCGGCGCCGAGGCCTCTTTGGAAGAAGAAAGCTTCGAGTCCGGTCTTCTCGAATATCCACAGTACACACGACCGCGCACGTGGCGCGGGATGGATGTGCCAGATGTGCTGCTTTCTGGTCATCATGAAAACGTAAAGGTTTGGCGCAACAGCCAAGCCGAAGAAATTACGCGCCAACGTCGCCCCGACTTGTGGGACCGGCATCAGCGCGGCAATATTTAAGGCAAGAAGGAAAACAAGCCATGAATACGATTGAGCAACTCGACAAAGAAGAGATGGAGCGTCTGACCGCTGAACGCGCAATGCCCGATTTCGCCTCAGGTGATACCGTGCGTGTGAACGTGAAGGTTGTTGAAGGCACGCGTGAGCGGGTCCAGGCTTTTGAAGGTGTCTGCATCGCCAAAAACGGCAGCGGCCTGAACGAAGCATTCACGGTTCGCAAAATATCATATGGTGAAGGTGTGGAACGTGTATTCCCGCTGTATTCGCCAAACATCGATAGCATCGATGTGGTGCGCCGCGGTGATGTTCGCCGTGCGAAGCTTTATTACCTGCGCGGTCGCCAAGGTAAGTCGGCACGTATCGCCGAGAAAACTGATGGTTTCTCTGCGAAATTGACCGCCGAGGAAAAGCGTATCGCTCAAGAAGAAAAGCGTGCACGCGATGCCAAGACGCGCGAAGCAAAAGCTGCTAAAGCCAAAGACTAAGTCAAAGCGAACAGGCCCACTTTGCTGCAAGGCAAAGGGGCCTGCTTTGCCGAAAGGCGAAGGCACCTGTATGCGACCAACATTCGTCGGTAACCACGATCCGCTGTAAAGCATCGTGGTTGTTATGCGACAATGTGCACAATAATGATCTCAAGCGGCGGGCTTAACTGCTGCGGGCATTACAAATCTGGAGGACACAATGGCAAAGACGCTGTTTGATAAAATTTGGGATAGTCACCTGGTGAACGTTCAAGACGACGGGACATGCCTGATTTACATTGATCGGCACCTTGTCCACGAAGTCACCAGTCCGCAGGCGTTTGAGGGTCTTCGTATGGCTGGCCGCAAGGTCCGCCGTCCTGAACTGACCTTGGCTGTGCCGGATCACAACGTCTCCACCACGGATCGTAGCGCTGTCATCGAAGATGACGAAAGCCGAATCCAGATCGAAACCCTGCAATCCAACTGCGCTGCATTTGGTGTGCCGTTGTTTGATGTGAATGATGTCCGCCAGGGGATCGTCCATATCATCGGCCCCGAGCAGGGCTTCACGTTGCCCGGCACCACGGTGGTGTGCGGCGATAGTCACACAGCGACCCACGGTGCGTTTGGCGCGTTGGCATTCGGCATCGGCACGTCCGAGGTTGAGCACGTGCTGGCAACGCAGACATTGCTGCAAAGCCCGCTGAAAAATATGCGCGTTACCGTCAACGGCGCGTTGCCAAATGGCTGCACGGCCAAGGATTTGATCCTGGCCATTATCGGCAAGATTGGCACCGCAGGCGGTACCGGATACGTCATCGAATTTGCAGGTCAGGCCATTCGTGATCTGTCGATGGAAGGCCGCATGACGGTCTGCAACATGACCATCGAAGGCGGCGCACGCGCTGGCCTGATCGCACCTGACGAAAAAACCTTTGAGTATATGAAGGGCCGTCCGATGGCACCAAAGGGTGCTGCATGGGAAGCTGCCGTCAATTACTGGAAAACGCTGCCGTCTGACGCCGATGCCTTTTACGACAAAGAAGTCGAACTCGACGTTTCAGACATCGTCCCGCAAGTCACCTGGGGCAACAGCCCGGAAGACGTTGTTTCCGTCACGGATACCGTGCCAGCACCGGAAGATTTCGATAGTCCTGGGAAACAAGAATCAGTCAAAATGGCGCTTGAATACATGGGCCTCACACCCGGTATGAAAATGACCGACATCAAGATCGACAAGGTCTTTGTCGGCTCATGCACCAACGGTCGGATCGAAGATATCCGTGCGGTGGCGGCCGTCTCAAAAGGTCGCAAAGTTGCCGATCACGTGCAGGCATTGATGGTACCGGGGTCGGGCTTGGTCAAAGAACAAGCCGAAGAAGAAGGCCTGGATAAGATTCTGATCGAAGCCGGTTGGGAATGGCGCGAGCCAGGATGTTCCATGTGTTTGGCGATGAACGCCGATAAGCTGGAGCCGGGTGAGCGTTCGGCATCCACATCAAACCGGAACTTCAAAGGCCGCCAAGGCCCGAAAAGCCGCACGCATTTGGTCAGTCCAGGTATGGCAGCGGCAGCCGCTGTTTCGGGTCACATCGCGGATGTACGCGATTTCGACTGATGGATCAGGCGACATCAAAAGTCATTGATCCGCATGCGCTCGCTGACTGGCGTCGGCGGGTATCAGAAATGTATGCGGGCATTCGTAGCGTGCCCAACCATGCCGTTCAGGCGTGGGGCGGCTGGCGCAATGTTCGCGATGACTTGATGAAAACGCATGCGATGTCACCACTGAATGCTGACGGGCAGGCGTCCTTTAAGGCGTTGTCATATTTTGATTATGACCAAGACTATCGTTTCCTGGTCGAAACCAAGACACCCGAAAATCGCACCCCCGAAGCCATCGAATTGATGGACGATGGATCACTGATTATCGAACCCGTCCTCGAGACCGTGGGTCTTGCGAAAAAACTGGGCGGCGAGCTGACGATCTATTGGATTAATGGCTACGGCGGCGGTTTGTTCCTGCCGTTCGGTGATGCGACCAACGGCGAAACCACGTACGGTGGTGGACGGTATCTTTTGGACAGCATCAAAGGGGCCGACCTTGGAAGCCTTGATGACAGACGCCTCGTTTTAGATTTTAACTTTGCGTACAATCCATCGTGCGCCTATTCGCCGAAATGGTCATGCCCACTGGCCCCGGCGATCAACATATTACCGGGTGCCGTTCTCGCAGGGGAACAGCAACCAACGGCCAACGATTAACGGAGGAAATGCGATATGGATAAATTCGATACACTGACGAGCGTGGCTGCGCCGATGAACATGATCAATGTCGATACCGACATGATTATTGCCAAGCAGTATCTGAAAACGATTGCGCGCACGGGCCTTGGTAAACACCTGTTTTCTGAAATGCGCTACGATGACCAGGGTAATGAAAACCCGGATTTCGTCCTCAACCAACCTGCGTATCGCAACGCCGAAGTTCTGGTCGCCGATGAAAACTTTGGTTGCGGTTCTTCACGTGAACATGCGCCGTGGGCGTTGTTGGATTTTGGCATCAAGTGCGTGATCGCGCCCAGCTTCGCCGACATCTTTTATAACAACTGCTTCAAAAACGGCATCCTGCCGATCGCGTTACCCAAAGAAGATTGGGAAAAGGTCATGGACGATGCCGAGCGTGGTGCCAACGCCAAGCTGACGATTGATCTCGAAGCGCAAACGATTACAGGTCCCGACGGCGGCTCGGTGTCGTTTGAAATCGATCCGTTTAAAAAGAAATGCCTGCTCGAAGGTTTGGATGACGTGGGTCTGACGATGACCAATGGCGACAAAATCGACAGCTTCGAAAGCGAGCGCGAACAGTCCACGCCTTGGATGGCACAGACGACGGCTGTTTAAAAACAACCGTCACCCCCGCGAAGGCGGGGGCCCAGCCCGACGGTAAAATGGATCCCCGCTTTTGCGAGGATGACGACAAAGTTAAGTATAGAAAGAGGAAACGAACACATGGCTGCCAATAAAAAACTCCTGATGCTTCCTGGTGATGGGATCGGTCCCGAGGTGATGGCAGAGGTCAACCGTGTCATCGGTTGGATGGATAAGCGCCGTCATGTGTCGTTTGATGTCCAAGAAGACCTGGTCGGCGGTGCCGCGTACGAGGTGCACAAATCATCGCTCGCTGATGAAACTCTCGAAAAAGCCATGGCCGTTGATGCCGTGATGCTGGGTGCCGTCGGTGGCCCGCAGTGGGATAACGTCGCACGCGATGCGCGCCCCGAAGCAGGGTTGTTGAAGCTCCGCAAGGAAATGGATTTGTTCGCCAACTTGCGTCCGGCAACGTGCATGCCGGCATTGGCCGAAGCCTCGTCGCTCAAAGAAGACGTGGTCTCTGGCTTGGACATCATGATCGTTCGCGAACTGACGGCGGGCACGTATTTTGGTGAGCCCAAGGGCAAAGATACGTATAAGGGTCAAGAGCGCGTCATCGATACCACGTCCTATACCCACGATGAAATTGAGCGCGTCGTCCGTGCGGCATTTGAGCTGGCACAAAAACGCTCCAAGAAATTGCACTCGGTCGAAAAAGCCAACGTCATGGAAGTCGGCGTGTTCTGGCGTCAAATCGCGACCGAGGTTGCGGCCGATTACCCCGACGTCGAACTGCATCACATGTATGCCGATAACTGCGCCATGCAGCTGGTGCGCTGGCCCAAACAGTTCGACGTGATCGTCACCGATAATCTGTTCGGTGATATCTTGTCTGATTGCGCCGCCATGTGCACAGGCTCGCTTGGCATGTTGCCATCGGCTTCGTTGGGGGCTGCAGACGAAAGCGGCCGCCGCCGGGCCATGTACGAACCTGTACACGGCTCCGCACCCGATATCGCTGGCGAGCAAAAAGCCAACCCGCTGGCAACCATCCTGTCCTACGCCATGTGCCTGCGTTACTCGTTCGACATGGGCGACGATGCCGACCTGATCGAAAAAGCATGCGCCAATGTGCTGGATGCGGGCTTCCGCACCGGCGACATCATGACCGAGGGCGCGACCCTGGTGTCGACCGAGGACATGGGCCAGAAAGTGTGTGATGAGTTGGATAAACTCGCGGCTTAAACGCTCTCCAATAAAACTTGTTCCGTTATAAAGGGCCTCTTAGATTGTATCTATGAGGCCCTTTATACTTTTTGTGACGCTGATCGTTCTTGTTGCTTGTCAGACGGTTGAAGATTTTTACGGGTCTGGGCCTATCACGCTTTCGGCGTCTTTAGAAAATCATTTCAAAACGAAGTATCTAACCAGCCCGGGCCCTGCATTTTACGTCATCCCCGTTGATGGCACGGCGGCGTATCACTCATTCTGTCCAGCGGGTACAGGGATGTGCCAGTTTGGTACGGTGGGCTTGAATACCATCGCTGACTGCGAGCGTGATACGGGCCAAAAGTGTTATGTCTTCGCCGAGGGTGACGAGATCATCTGGAAGGGCGAGGTCACGTTTCGCTAAAAAACCAACCCAAAAATAATCGGCAACAAGATCGCCGTCGCCAACCCATTCAAGCCCATCGCGATCCCGGCGAACGCGCCCGCGATGCTGTTGACCTGAAGGGCGCGAGCGGTGGCGATGCCGTGTCCGGCCACACCCATGGCGAGGCCGCGAGCGCGCCAGTCTTTGATCTTTACCAAATTCAATACGAACGGACCGAGTACGGCGCCCGTGATCCCGGTCAGGATAACCAAGACGGCGGTCAGCGACGGCAATCCGCCCAGCTGTTCCGTGATCCCCATGGCGATGGGGGCAGTCACGGATTTAGGCGCGAGTGACATCAGTGTTTGTTCACTGGCCCCCGCGATCCAACCAAACCCGACAGCGGCCCCCGATGCGCAGGCCGCGCCGATGATAACCCCTGCGATCAGCGCAGGCCCCGAACGTTTGAGTTGATCCAATTGCTGATACAGTGGAATGGCGAGTGCTACGGTTGCGGGTCCGAGCAAAAAGTGCACGAACTTGGCCCCTTCGAAATAATCCTGATAGGGGATGCCTGTTACCCACAGCACCCCCGCGATCACCGCAATCGCGATGGGTACGGGGTTGAGCAGCGGATAGTGCCCCGATTTTTCATATAGCCAATCGCCCAGCGCATAGGCGACGAGGGTGAGGGTCAGGCCCGTTAGTGGGCGTTGCGATAGATACACCCAGATTTCTGAAAGATCAGGCGGGTTCATACCCGGTCCCCGTCACTGATCGTGTTGCGCCCCAACCATTGCATGATCAGCGCCGTAATCGCGATGGCGATCAGGGTGCCCGGCACAATCGCCAGCAAGATCGGCCACCATTCATCAGCGAGGCGTGGGATATGCAGCATCACCCCAACACCCGCAGGCACGAACAAAAGCGCTAAATGCCGGAGCAATCCACCGCCGGCGATCTCTAATCCATGGGGCAGCCCGCGCTTAATCAATAGGCCTGTGAACAAAATCACCATGCCGATCACAGGTCCGGGGACAGGGATATCTGTCGCAACGGTGATGGTCTCGCCAATCAGTTGGCAGCCCAAAATCAGCGCAAGGTAGCGGATCAGCATGTTTCCCCCTTAGAGTTTTTACGTTGTACGTACAGAAATCCTTGCGAATTTAAATGGTTCTGGGTATGGTCCGCTCGATTTGATCCGGGATCAACCGGTGACTTGATTAGGTATCAAAATGTTTTTTGCGCCGACAACCACGAAAAAGACAAAGACCCTGCACTAGCGGGCGGCTTTTTCGTGTTTGATGAAACGGCCCGCTGGAACTTCCGCGGGCCGAAATTGTTTGTGGTCGGCACTGTGTTTTTCTGGGTGTTTCTGGAAGTTTCCGGGCCAAAATTAAATAGGCCATTGGCCTGCGATGAGGAGAAGAAAAATGGGTTACAAAGTTGCCGTTGTCGGCGCCACCGGAAATGTGGGCCGAGAGCTTTTAGATATTCTGGCCGAGCGGAATTTTCCGGTCAGCGAAGTTATCGCGTTGGCATCCAGCCGTTCTGTCGGCCGCCAAGTCAGCTTTGGTGATGACGATCTGACCTGCCAAGATTTGGCGACGTTCGATTTTAAGGGCACGGACATTGTGTTGTCGTCCCCGGGCGCGTCGGTGTCGGCTGAATATAGCCCGATCGCTGCCAAGGCAGGTGCTGTTGTCATCGACAACACATCGCATTGGCGAATGGACCCGGACGTGCCGTTGATCGTCCCAGAAGTAAACCCAGACGCCATCGCGGGCTATAGCAAAAAAGGTATTATCGCCAATCCGAACTGTTCGACCATTCAGATGGTCGTGGCGATGAAGCCGTTGCATGACTTGGCAACGATTGAACGATGTATCGTATCGACCTACCAGTCTGTTTCGGGTGCGGGCAAAGCTGGTATGGACGAGTTGTATAACCAGACCAAGGGTGTCTATTCGAACCAGTTGCCACAAGAACATACCAACCAGTTTACCAAGCAGATTTCGTTCAACTGCATCCCGCATATCGATAAATTCATGGATGACGGCTCCACCAAAGAAGAGTGGAAAATGGTCGTCGAAACTAAGAAGATCCTTGATCCGAAAATCAAAGTTCATGCGACGTGTGTGCGTGTGCCGGTATTCGTTGGCCATGCCGAATCGGTGAACCTGGAATTCGCACAAGAGATTAGTGAAGACGAAGCGCGCGAAGCGCTGCGTGATGCACCCGGGATCACTGTTCTGGATGATCGGGTTGATGGTGGCTATGTGACACCAAAAGATTGTGCGGGTGAAGACGATGTCTACATCAGCCGCATTCGCCAAGACCCGACGGTTGAAAACGGCATCAACATGTGGGTTGTGTCGGATAACCTGCGCAAAGGGGCTGCATTGAATACGGTCCAGATCGCTGAAACGTTGATCGGCCAATACATGGTGAAAGCTGCCGAATAACGCAGCGACCTCCTTATCGAAAATCAAAGACGCCGCCCGGGAGCCCAATGGTTACCTTGGCGGCGTTTTTTTAGTCCAGTTGTGTAACGGCATGCGGTGTGATTCCGTTATGAATTTCATCCAGCAGGTCAATCAGGTCCAGTTCGACCAGGTCATCTGCAGATGCCTTGGCACACGCTGTTTGAACAATCGCCGACGCCAGCCCCAGGCTTTCATCTGGGGTATGTCCGGCCGAATGATATCCACAAAACGCCGCGCTTAATAAATCCCCGGTACCTTTTGATCTGAGGGGAATGCGCTTTGATTCGCACATATACGTGGCTTCGCAACCGATAAAGACGTTCGCTAACGTATCACCCGATGCGGGGATGGATGAGGCCATGACACTTTTGCAACCCGATGAAATCAGCAGGCGTGCTGCCACGATGGCATCGGATACCGAAGCGACATCGTGTCCCGACAGGGTCGCCAATTCATATCGGTTGGGCATGACAACGTCGGCATGTTGGATGGCGGTATCCCGATAAAATTCGACGATGGTGTGATCGACGTAGGTGCCGTCTGGATCATCCCCAAATGCGGGATCAAGATAAAAGGGGATGTGGTGCCCACTGGCTTGGTGTTCTTCTATGCTTCTCAG
>DGNZ01000077.1 GCA_002389175.1 Rhodospirillaceae bacterium UBA4479
GCATTCACGCTCTGCAAAGAACAGATGCCGTCCGGCGCGTGATTGAGGTGTGTCGAGCAGTTCAGCGAAACCTGCCTTCTCTTGTGCCAATCCCTCGGCCAACGGCAATTCGCATGCGGCCTCGATGGATGCCAAGCATCGTTCAGGGGCAACAAGATTTTTAGACTTGAGCACTATCTTGTCTCGTACACCCGCGAGATAACCCTTCGGATCAGGATGTATGACCGCCATATCCGCGCAACTGCGTTTCGAACCGCTTTCATGACTAACTCGGCTGGCAAAGTCCAAAACATGCTTGTAAAAATCTGGGTCATTCTCAAACAACGCATCAACCAGCCCACAAGACGAGGCGTATTTACCTTTCACGGGATCTCCCAAAAGGATCATCTCCGAGGCCACTTCCAGCCCAACTATCCGAGGTAGTCTTTGTGTGCCCCCAGCACCTGGAAGCAGCCCTAGCTTGATTTCGGGTAGCCCCATCAATGCATCCGGCGTGGCTACACGGTAATCACACGCAAGTGCGATTTCTAGCGCACCGCCCATCGCGGGACCTGCTATCGCGGCGATAATTGGTTTCTTGCTGGTCTCAATCGTTACACACAGGTCTGGCAGATCGGGCTTTTCCCACAAGCGCTCAGTTTGGAACTCTACAATATCAGCTCCTCCGCAAAAGAGTGGCAAATTTGACGTAATAACAATAGCTTTTACATGATCATCACCATCCGCACTTTGTAAGTGTTCAGTTAGTGTTCTACGCATGGTTAAATCGAGTGCATTGATCGGCTTTGACGTCATTGTTATTGTCGCAATGCCATCAACAATTTGGTAATGAGTTATAGCTGTATTTTCGCTCATATCAGTCAGCCCTCACGCGTGCTGCAGTTTTATCAGCAAAGGCTATTAACCTATCATTTGCTTCTGGTTGTGTATTGACCACTCCAGCGACAAAAGCTTCCATATAGGATGCATCAAGAGCAGACATGTTTCGCGTATGAGAAATCGTTGAGCAGATTGCGAAGTTTGAAAGTGAGGGTATTTTTGTAGCGGCTTTTGCAATTTTGATTGCTTTGGTATCGCTATTATTCTCGACAAGGTACTGGCAAAGACCGACCCTTAACGCTTCATTGGCTTTATAGGTGCGCCCTGTCAGCATCATGTCAATCATGCGTGCCCGGCCAATAAGATCGGAAACCCGAATGGTTGCCCCACCGCCTGTAAATAGGCCACGCTGCCCTTCTGGCAAGGCAAAATATGTAGTTTGGTCAGCCACTCGAATATGCGCGGCCGAAGCCAATTCAAGGCCACCACCAACGGTCGCACCTTTCAATGCTGCAATGACAGGTATCCCGCCATATTCAATCTTGTTGAATGCTTCATGCCAACGAAGGCATATTTGCATAAATTCTGAAGCAGAGCGTTGCTCTTTTTGGTGTTCAATCAAATCTAGACCTGCAGAGAAATGCTCTCCTTCTGCTCGTAACACAACAGCCTTGAAGCCAAGATTGGGAAGTTCTGAAAAAAATAAAATCAGTTCTTCTATAGTTTCGATATTAAGTGCATTCCGCTTTTGTGCCCGATTGAGGCTAATAATAGCGATATTTGTGTCTGCTTCGACAATTATATTCTTAAACTCAAATACTGGTAGCTGCATCTGCATATCTGACACTTTCTTGTGTAAAAATGGTTGTATTATTGATCAAAACATCAATTTTTTTGCTCTTTGGCAAGATCTTGTTCGACTTCTATCCAGTCGTCGAAATGGATAACATTGCAGGCTGAATTCACGTTCTCAAGCCATACAAAGATCGAGATGAAAGGCTTGTCATAGACGCGGGTAGCGTGGGGATCGCCCGCTTTATTCCAAATAAGTGATCCAGCCGAATAATTCTGCCAATCGCGGGTACCAAAACGCCAACCAGATCTCTCGGACAGGTTCAGATAAAGTTCTGGTGCATCATGATTATGATCCCGATACAATGTTCGTGGACCCAGCATAAAAATACCAAGGCTGAAATCGGGATGATGGAACCCACATGCGTTGGCGCCGATCAGCAAAGTATGCAGGTTGCACTTTGTGTATCCCTCTCCCAAATCGGTACCGGGTGGATAAAATTGGGCGTTATCTTCACGCCAGACCAGATCATCTTTGGCCGCTTTCAAACAACCTGCGATTTCGCACAATTCAGGGGCGACTATCCCGGCGATGGCGTTATTCAGAACCTCATCATGCCGGGTTCCTTTGGGAGGTAAGTCAAGGATTCTCTCCTCAGACAGGTCCATGGATGCCAGCTTGTCCAACGTTAGATCAACGCCGTGCGTGGCAGCTCTGTGAGCCTGCAGATAGGTGACAATGGATTGTATAAGCGCCTGAATACGGCATTGCTTGTCTGTCATGATTTTAAATCCGAGCGCGTTGAAATATCTTTCCGCATGAGTTTCTTGTCGAGCTTGCCGACGCTGGTTTTAGGTAGGCAGTCGACAAAGATTATCTCGTCTGGAACTGCCCATTTTGAGATCTCGCCTGCGTCAACACGCGACTGGATTTCTTCCATCAT
>DGNZ01000298.1 GCA_002389175.1 Rhodospirillaceae bacterium UBA4479
CCAAGATTCCAAGAGCTTTTTGCGGTGTCGCCCTTGGTTACGCCGCATGGCGATTTGGCAGGTGCGCTTCGGACCATCGTGCCGGTGCAGAAGCTTCTGGATTCATCGATTTCAGCCGCATCGATCCCAACCAATGCATCGGCTTATTTGATCGTGGTGCCGAATGATCACCCCAATTTATTTCCGCACAAGTTAGCGGTCTACACGCCCAAAATATCTTCCTGGCAAGTCTTGGACGGGATTGAGCCGCTTGATTTCGAAGGTGATGATGTATGGCTGAAACTGCTGAGTGATATACGCTCTGACGTTGGCGGGCTGGAATTTGTAACGCGGGGTAAAACCCAAGAAGTTTGGTCATTTAGGCCTTTAGTCGCGATCGCCGGGGGCAAGCTTCATTTCGCAGTCGTTCAGCCGCAATCCACTGTCACCATTGCCGAGTATCAGACAGAAGCCGTGGTTGGGAAGGCGATATTGGATCAGGTTCGGACCGCGATGATCGTCGCTGCGATTGCAGGATTGATTGCTGTCGGGTTGGCACTGGCAGCGGCCAAGACCCTGACGACCCCCATCCGTGATCTGCACAGGGCTGCTGGAAAGCTTGCCAAAGGTGATTTCAGTGTTCGGGTTATAAATAACAATCGCGATGAACTCAGCGAACTTGCATCTGATTTCAATACGATGGTCCCTGAACTGGAAGACCGGATAAGGGTCAAACGTGACTTGGATAGTGCACGTGAAATCCAGCAATACCTGGTCGCACAGGCTGCGCCCAGCATCGACGGGTTCGACATAACAGGGGAGACGATTTACTGCGACGAGACCGGCGGAGATTACCAAGATTTTATCGATCTGGATGACGGCAAGGGATTGGTTGCGGTGATTGGTGATGTCACGGGGCATGGTGTCGGGGCCGCATTGCTGATGGCTGCGGCACGTTCATCCCTTCGTGCACACATGCGCCACCAAAGCGATGCTGGTAAATTGATGGAAGCCGTCAATGCGGACTTGTCTGCCGATAGTACGGGCGGTCGTTTCCTGACCCTGTTTTTCGCAAGCGTTAAACCCGAACAACGCGCCTTTACCTGGATTTCTGCAGGCCACGAGATCGCACTGTTGTTTGATCCCGCTACCGATACGTTTACCGAATTAGATGGCGACGGCATCCCGCTGGGTGTGGATGCAACGTGGCACTACGTCGCGTCAAAAGCCGAAATCCCTAAGGGTGGGTTGTTGGTGGCCTATACGGATGGTGTGCGCGAAGCCAAGAATGCTGCTGGCGAGCGCTTTGGGATGGAGCGTTTAAAACAATCGATCCGGGGTGCCCACGCCCGCGGTAGCTATGCTATTTGCGAACAGGTATTAAACGATTGGCGCGCCCATTGTGGCGTTGTTGCACCGAATGACGATGTGTCGTTGATGGTGATTAAATCGACGGCTTAAGGACGCGTTCTGTCTGGGTTTAACAAAGATGCCCAAGCATTTGCGGTCATGCACCCGGTGACCGTTTTTCCATCATCAGACAACGGCAAGCGAACGGATGTCGTTTCGTATGAGACGTCTCGGATCGATTGCCATTTGACAATGTGAAACAAAGGCTCCCGTCGTATGATCATTTCTGGAAACAGTTTTTCGTTCACAAAACCATAGCCTTTGACCTTATCAGCGAAATATCGTTTGCCGGTTAATTCCATGCCGGATACCTGGACAAGGTTGGTGCCAAAAAACCGATACAAATAGTCGATGGGGTCGTCGACGAAATCTACAATGGCAACAGACGGGATGAGCTTTGGCGGCAGTTCGTCCAGTTTTATATCGCGACGTGCAGGCGCAAATTGTTCGCGCCGAACGTGATTCCAATATTGGTATGCGGCGTCTATATCTTTACCCGCAATATCGGCCGAGGTAATTTCGGTCTGGCCCAGAAATTTTCCCAATTTATCCTGTTCAAACACAGGAACGTTTCTCGCGCGCTCGGTAAGGGCACTTGTAATCAAGATTTCTGAAGCGGGCGGGTTTTCAACCATGATGACCATGTATAACAAGTAGGATTGTTATTGTAGATTGTGGGATTCCACATTTGCCAGCACCAAAAAAGCATACGAATATGGCGGTCTTAGAATTTGGAGTGCCCTATGAAAGCAATTTTCCCTACATGCGTGAAATTCTTTGCGCTCCTTGCCATTGTCGGCACTCTTTCGGCATGCGCACCCGAAGTCGGCTCCGAGGCATGGTGTGCGGACATGAAAGAAAAGCCAAAAGGTGACTGGTCCGCCAATGAGGCTGCTGATTTTGCCAAGCACTGCGTCCTTTAATAGGACGTAGCTTCTGCTATTACAGCGTGTGCAGATAAATCATTAAATCAAGCGGCGGCGGATCCATCGGAACCCGCGACAATTGATCGTGTGCTTGGCCCCGGTGGTGGGTCGCATGGTTGAACATGTGCGCCAAGATGGTGCGCCGTTTGTCGGTTGCAGAAAATCCGAGCAACGATGAGTAGCTGATCTCGCCCTCAAGATCGTCCGGCGAAAAACTTGCAATAAAATCTATCAAGATATCGTCTTCGGCGGCACGTTCTTTGATAAGAGTGTCGCGGTCTTCTGCAACAATTTGGTCCAAGCTATCCGCTGGATAGGGCTTGCCGATCATGCGGCCCCGCCACAATCGATCAACCAATAACAAATGGTTCAGGGTGCCATGGATTGAGCCAAAGAACGAACCACGCTCCTTGAGGTAGTCGTCTTCGGATATTTGCGAAATCGCCTCAGAGATAAGAGCGTTCGCCCATTTGTTGTGCTGCGCCATCATGGTCAAGTGGTCGTGCATTCAAAATCTCCTGGGTCAGTCGTGTGCGTATCAATTCTGTGGTGCGAGTCTAAAAGCATTCAAAAAGAAAAACGAGGACCGGTTTTTCGATCCTCGTTAGAGGGCTCAAAGACATGGGGTGATTACGAGCGCCAAAAAGGCTTCTCGCTCTCGATTAGGGCGTCTTCAGGGGAAATCCCCATGTCTTCGAGTTGTCCGTATTTCATGTGCGAAAGTGCATCGCGATCCTTTAAGCGTTTTTCCCACATAACCAGCACATCAACACCACGCTCAGGCAGCGAAAAAGCCGCTACGGCGAAGGCATGAGCCGCATCGCGTACAGCGCCAGCGGCCAAGGGGAATGTTCTTAAGTACTGTGTCATGTCGTGTCTCCTATTTGGTGCCCGGTGTCCGATAACGCGAGCCAACCATGCATCCTAAATACGACGAGACGGTGTGTGCGACAAACGACATTAATTCATTTTATAATTAGATAATCTTATGCGAATGTTACGGGTACAATTTAAAAATCCTATACACATAGTGTTATAGGATCGGTAATGGCACATATTAGCATTTATGATGAGTTAAATTATTGAATGTGAGGAAAAGCCGGGTATAAGTAAAATATGAAACGTCGACTCCCATCATTGAATGCGTTGCGGGCCTTCGAAGCGGCGGCCCGCCACCTTAGTTTTACGCGCGCTGCGGACGAATTGGCGGTGACCCAGGCGGCGATCTCGCATCAGATCAAGGGCTTGGAAGAACAGATTGGTATGCCATTATTTCAACGGCGTAATCGATCGCTGATTCTGACGCGTGCAGGGCAGATGTTATTGCCCGATATGACCGATGCGTTTGATCGCATGGATTCGTCGCTTTCTAAAATCAAACGCCAGGACGAGGCGGGTATTCTGACCGTGTCCACCATGGACAGCTTGGCGGCCACATGGCTGATGCCGCGTTTGGCAAAATTTCGTGCACAGCATGATGATATCGATGTGCGGTTGGCGACGTCGGATACGATTGTCGATTATGAACGCGACGGTATCGATATCGGCATTCGCTATGGTTTGGGTCAATGGCCGGGACTCATTGCCGAAAAATTAATGCCCGAAAAAATATTCCCGGTCTGTGCGCCTGAACTTTTGCAAAAGAACGATGGCCTGGTTAAGCCGCAAGATCTGCGCGGTCATACCCTGATCCATGATGATATGCCCGAAGATTGGAACATGTGGCTGAAGGCTGCAGGCGTGGCCGATATTGATCCCACGCGTGGGCCTGGGTATTCGCATTCCAATTTGGTGATGCAGGCCGCGATCAACGGCGAGGGCGTGGCGCTGGGGCGCGATCTTTTGGTCGCGGATGCGTTATTGGCAGGCGTACTGGTGAAACCTTTTGATCTCGCGTTAACGGCCTCGTACAGCTATTACGTAACCAGAACGATGCTCGGTGCAGAACGCCCCAAGGTTCGTTTGTTTTATGAATGGCTGCTGGGCGAAGCACGTGAAACAGCGTCACGCTTGGCACGTACGGCCCCGCTTGAGGAGATCGATGTATGAGCAACCCCTTTATCTTGGCACTTCGCAGTAATCCCGATCAGTTTCTGGCTGAGTTGGAAGTCAGCGAACTTCGCGCCATTGCCGAAGCCTGCGTCGATCAGCTCGAGAAAAAAGCCAAGATGGGCGACAGCGCCGCCCCCGGTGCGCTGCAGGCGATGTATCGTGCGGTTGCCAATATCGAGATTTAAGCTGCGATCCGGCTTAAGACTTAAGCGCCTCTAAATTCTCAAACAAGGCCAATGCTTCGGGATTGGCCAACGCTTCTTTATTCTTCACGCCCCGCCCATGAACGATATCGCGGACCGCCAATTCGGTGATCTTGCCGGACTTGGTGCGCGGGATATCGTCAACAGCGATGATCTTGGCGGGGACATGCCGTGGCGTGCAGTTATCTCGGATTTGTACTTTGATCTTATCTTTGAGGGCATCGTCCAGGGTCGCGCCATTTTTTAAGATCACAAACAAGACGACCCGGACATCGTTGTCCCAATCTTGGCCGATGACGATGCTTTCCTGCACATCTTCTAGTTTTTCAACCTGTCGATAAATTTCCGCCGTGCCAATTCGCACGCCACCTGGGTTCAGCGTGGCATCGGACCTCCCAAAGATCACAATGCCATCGTGTTCAGTCAGCATGACGTAATCGCCGTGGGTCCAAATATTTGGGAACATATCGAAATAGGCTTCATGAAAGCGCTTGTCGCCTTCGTCGTTCAAAAACCCTAATGGCACCGATGGGAAAGGTTTGGCGCAGACAAGCTCTCCCTTTTTGCCCTGCATCGGTTTGCCTTCTTCGTCATAGACTTGAACGTCCATCCCCAACATCCGGGCCTGGATTTCCCCGCGCCAGACTGGCCGGGTCATGTCGCCGCCACAGAAACAGCCCATGATATCCGTGCCGCCCGAAAACGACACCAGGTGCACATCGGGCTTCACAGCGTCATAAACGTAATCATAGCCTTCGGGGACCAAGGTGGAACCGGTCGAGCACAGCATCCGCACACTGGATAAATCGTGGGTGTCAACGGGGCGAAGTGCAGCCTTATTCAACGCATCGATAAACTTCGCTGATGTGCCAAACAGGGTCATCTTTTCTGTATCGGCCAGCGTAAACATCGCCTCACCCGACGGATAAAACGGCGAGCCATCATACAAGATCAGCGTCGCGCCCCAGGCGATGTTGGTCGCCAGCCAATTCCACATCATCCAGCCGCACGTGGTGTAAAAGAACACCCGGTCATCTTTGCGGACATCGCAATGAATGGGCTGTTCGGAAGCGTGTTTTAGCAGCGTGCCGCCTTGTGAATGAATGATGCACTTGGGCGCGCCGGTGGTACCGCTGGAAAACATAATATAGAGCGGATGATCAAACGGCAGTTGTTTGAACGAGACATCTGTGGGCGTGATGTCCTGGGTCGCGTCGGCAAAGGTCACTGCGTTTTGGATGGAGCCAATGTCGGCATCCAGATCGCCATAGGGCAACATCACGGTTTTCACCAAGCTGGGTAATTCGGCTGCGATGGATGCGGTCTTGTCGCGCACGTCGTGGCGTTTGCCGTTGTACCAATACCCATCCGTGCAGAATAAAACCTTGGGTTCAATCTGGCTCAGTCGGTCCAGCACGCCTTGTTTGCCAAAATCGGGTGAACACGATGACCATACAGCGCCCAACGAATTGGCCGCTAACATGCAAATAATGGTTTCGGGCATGTTTGGCAGATACCCGGCAACATGGTCGCCCTCGCCGACGCCATAACTGCGCAGCAATTGTTGGGTGATGGACACCTGCTCATAGACGTCTTTGAAACTCAGGCGGCGGATCAACTGTTGCTCGCCGATGAACACCATCGCCTCGCCATCGTCGCGTCGGCGCAGGCAGTTTTCGGCAAAGCTGAGACGAGCGTCCGGGAACCACTTTGCCCCCGGCATTTTATGTCCGTCCTCGAGAACACGCTCGCCACGCGTCTCAGCGACGAGGCCTGTGTAATCCCAAACAGACGTCCAAAACTTCTCTAACTCGGTGACGGAAAATGACCACAGGGCTGCGGTATCGGGCAGGGTCGTATCCCAATCGCGTTCAATCTGTTTTCTGAATGCCGTGATGTTGGCGCCGTCTATTTGATCTTGGCTGGGCGTCCATAATGGTGCGCTCATGTGATCCCCCTCAAACTAATATGTGTCGGGGTTGTTCCCCGAATGCTTCCCCAAAAACATCTTTGCCTTTTCTAGATGCTCGGTCGAGACGTTTCCGCGCACCGCCCGCCAGGCCATCCAAAAAACCGCCGCATCATCGGTGAACCCCAATAACGCGATAAAATCGGGCAACACATCAATCGGCATAACAAAGTACGCCAATGCCCCCATCAGTGTGATTTTAACGCGTTTGGGTGTGTCGGGGTCGGTGGCACAGTAATAGGCCGCAACCGCTTCTTCGGAAAACGGGATGACCCCCAGGGTTTTCTTGGCCTTGGCTTTAAAACCGTCGTTCACGATCTTCTCATTTTCCTCTGGTGTGCGGCTCACGTTGTCGCTGCCCTTCTCAATTGGTACATATCTTATGTCATCGCAGTATAGGATATTGATATGGACGTTTCTGGTCACAGTGCAATCGTTACAGGGGGCGCATCTGGATTAGGGGCCGCGACGGCCCGTGCATTGGCCGCAGCGGGTGCCAAGGTCGCCTTGATGGATTTAAACACCGAGGCCGCTGGTGTGGTGGCGGATGAAATTGGTGGGATCGCCATCAGTTGTGATGTTTCATCGGCGACAAGCGCTGAAGCTGCCGTTGCCGAGGCACGTGAAAAAAATGGCCCCGCCCGTGTGCTGGTATGTTGCGCCGGGATCGCGCCGCCCAAGAAAATTGTCGGGCGGAACGGCCCACAAGAACTCGAAGCCTTTGCCAAAATCATCAACATCAACTTGATCGGGACATTTAATATGATGCGATTGGCAGCGGCGGATATGCTGGCACTGGATGCCTTGGATACGGGCGAGCGGGGCATCGTGATCAACACCGCATCGATTGCCGCGTTCGAAGGCCAGATCGGGCAAGCCGGCTATGCGGCATCCAAGGGGGGCGTGGCATCGATGACATTGCCCGCCGCGCGCGAATTTGCCAGCAAGGGGGTTCGGGTTCTGGCCATCGCGCCCGGTATTTTTGGCACGCCGATGCTGTTTGGTCTGCCCGATGAAGTGCAGGAATCCCTGGGCGCCAGTGTGCCGTTCCCATCACGGCTGGGGGACCCTGCAGAATACGCCAAGCTTGCGATGCATATGATCGACAACGTGATGATGAACGGCGAAGTCGTGCGCCTGGATGGCGCGCTTCGGATGCAGCCCATATGATGAGGGCCTGTTTGATTGCATTTGGCATGATCGGTCTTTTGATCGCGCCAATGTCGGTGAACGCTCAAGCCACTGACTACAAATATAAACCGCGCAGTGTTTTCGGTGCGGGGGATAAGCGCGTCAAAGCGGATTCCCAGGTGTATCCTTGGACAGCGATCGGGCGGTTCAACCGCGCGGGACGTGGGCATTGTTCTGCAAGTGTGGTTGCGCCCCGGATCGTCGTAACATCAGCGCATTGTCTGGTGCACAAGGCTTCGGGAACATTTATGGCCCCGGACAAATTGCATTTTGTCGCTGGGGCAGATCGAGGTGAATACATTTTTCACTCAATAGCGGCTGAAATTCATCCTGCCCCTAAATTTGATCCAATTGCACGCCCGACTCTAAAGACTATTGTTCACGATTGGGCATTGATTGTGTTGGAGGAAGACCCATCACCGACGACGGGAATTTTGAAACCAGCGCCCTACAACGATGATGTATTCTGGAAACTCCGAGAAAAGAACACGGTGTTCACGCAGGCCGGATACAGCGGCGACCGCGGGCAGGTGCTGACAGCGCATCCAAAGTGTCTGATGCTTGGATTCAGAAAAGCTCCGAAGGTTCTTGAACATGGCTGCCAAACTGTGCCCGGCGATAGTGGCTCGCCAATCGTTTACTCAACAAATGGAAAAGATTACAAGCTCGCGGCGGTGCATTCGGCGAATTCAGGTAAAGGTTTGGTAGGCACCGGCTTCGCCGTGCCCAGCAGCACGTTTATCGGCACGCTGAACAAACTCAAAAAAACAATTAAGTAGAAGCGGCTGCCTTGTTCATGAACGTGGCGAGTTTGATATCCAGTTCTGTGATGCCGCCCGCATCGTGGGTTGCCAAGGTTACGTCCACGGTCTTGTAGACATTGAACCATTCTGGGTGGTGGTCCATTTTCTCGGCCATCATGGCGACGCGGCTCATGAAGCCGAACGCCTGATTGAAATTCTTGAATGTGAATGTTTTTTGGATCGCGTCGCGACCGTCGACATCGGACCAACCGTCCAAGTTTGCCATGGCATCGGTGCGCGCATCTGCAGATAATTTTTCAGCCATCATGATCTCCTGTTCGTTGAGATATAGATTAGCCTGATGTGGGTTCGCTACAAGGTGTGGAGGTCAGGCCTGCACAGGGCTCATCAAAAGAGCGTCCACAGCACCCATGAATGCTTGCGACGAAAACGGTTTTTGCAGACTGGCGTTGGCCCCTAGTTTTTCGGCGTGGTTAAGATACATCGCACTGCCGGATATCGCCAAAATGGGCAACTCGGGATGGATGCCCCGAATACTGAGCACGGTCGAAATACCTTCCATCCCGTCCATGATCATATCGCTGATCACGACATCCGGGTTGCATTTTGCGATTTTCGTTAAGCCGTCTTCGCCATCACTGGCTTCAATCACGAGATGTCCTGCACGCGCCAGAATACCTGCTAAGCTGAGCCGCAGATCAACGTCGTCTTCGACTAAAAGAATACATGCCATCTTGGAACTCTACGACTGTGGCGTCGCTGAGGCGAAACACATCACTCTCACAAGATCGCGAATATATCAGGTACGTCTAATATAGTTGGGCCTGTGATTTTTAGGCATCATCCACGATGGGGGTGTTAATTTCTTCGCTCATCGCCGTGTTGATGGCGCGGGCCAATTCTGCACGATCGATAGGTTTGGTGACGCATCCATTCATGGCCAAAGTGATATTCCCATTTGGGTGAAGCGATTTCCTGGCGACTGGATGATTTTTAATTAGGGTATTTTGCGAAGTTTGATATTCGGGCAGAAATAAATCATCGCATCGAAGTTTTCGAGCCGTTGTTTCGGGCAAATATGCATGTGGCATGTCTTCGTATCTCAAGTAGAAGTATTCGAAGAGACTTTATTCTTTGATCATTGGAATGCGTGACATAAGGCTTACTAATTCATGCTGCTTTTTTGTGCCAGTTTTAGCTAAGAGCCGCTTGATATACGTCCGAACAGTAGATGGGGTAAGCTCCATTTTAGTTGCGATCTGATCTGCAGAATCTCCGTTTATAAGTTGTTGAGCAACCTCGGCCTCGCGCTGAGTTGTGCCGAAAAAACTCTTGATAGTATCTGTTGACAGCAAATTGAGTTTGTCACAATCGCTTATGAGTAAGAGTATCCGATTGCTATCAACTAGAGAAAGTATTCCCCTAAGTGGGTGAGTTCGTGATGTTCTTTTTAGTGTCAGAGCCAATGACTTATTAGTGATTGATCGGTCAAGGATCGTTCTCCGTGCCAAATTTAATTGTCTTGTCTGATGCGTATCGCTGCCTTTTAATTTGCCGTCGGTAGTGATGGTTAAGCCATCCTTCTGCATGAAAATAGATGAAGCTTCTTCGTTCGCATAAATCAATGTTCCTTCGGCATTTAAAATGATAATGCCAGGTGGAAAAATGTTCAAAATCCTCTCCAAACTTTGTTTGGTATGCAAGTCGAGCGAGGTTGAATTTTCTTGATTTTCAATTAGTGCGCACTCTATTGCCTCAATAAGATGTTGAGTTTCGAAGGGCTTCGTGAGAATTCTAAAAACGTTCACAGAATTAATAATCTGAAGAGTGGCGTTAAGGTCAACTTTGCCTGTGAGGAAAATACACTGTGTATTAGGAGAATGTATATTTTGTTTTTCGACTAAATCCAAACCTGAGCGTTTAGGCATAGACAAATCGGTTACCAAAACGTCATAGCAACCATCTTGAAGGGTTTTCTCGGCCGTTTCACTGCAGTGTAAGAACAAGATATTCCAACTGTGCGATTTAGATTTCAGTGATCGTTTGATTGCCCGGAGAAAATTAAAATCATCATCGACAAATACAACTTTTGGCGACCCCCTTGAATTTTCATGCATGAGATATGGCGCCAACTTAGAATGGTCAAAAATATCCATATTTTTCTCAATCAAGTAGAATTTTAAT
>DGNZ01000133.1 GCA_002389175.1 Rhodospirillaceae bacterium UBA4479
CGGTGGCAACCGGCCATGCATTCAGGTTACCCGCGATCGGGCGGCGGGCGGGGTCGGTCAATAAATAAAGACTGAGGCGTTGTCCCTGGGCGCGTTCGTCAATGACTTCACGAAGACCAACAAGGCCTGCTTGGCGGTAATGTTCCGCCAATCCAGAGATTTCAACTTCGATTGTTTCTTCGGTTTGTTCGTGAACGAAGACCGCCGTATTCCAATACAACAGCCCGAATAAAACAAAGACAGTAACCAGCAGCAGCACTGCATATCCGGCCGCCATGCGAAACCATGACGTTCGGATTAATCGCAGGCTAATCAGGCGCATGCAATCTGTAGCCAGCGCCCCGAACTGTTTCCAGCAACGCGACGTCGAAGCCCTTGTCTATTTTCCCACGCAAACGGCTGATGTGGACATCGATCACGTTGGTTTGCGGATCGAAATGATAGTCCCAGACCTTTTCAAGCAACATGGTGCGGGTCACCACACGATCCGTGTTTCGCATCAGGTATTCCAAAAGTTTGAACTCGCGCGGTTGTAAGTCTATGCGCGTCTCGCCGCGGTGGACTTCGCGTTTGATCAAATCCATTTCAAGATCGCCGCACGTCAAAACGGTTTGCGTATCAGGCTGGCCCTTGCGGCGGCCCAGTGCTTCTACCCGTGCAATCAGTTCTGCGATCGCGAACGGTTTTACCAAATAATCGTCACCGCCCGCTTTCAGACCTTCAACCCTGTCGTCGACCTTGCCCAGCGCACTCAAAAACAAAACGGGTGTATTGATTCCATCACTGCGAATGGTCTCGACCAACGTGATTCCATCCATCTTGGGCATCATACGATCTACGATCATGACGTCATGGGTATCTGTGATCAGTTCAAGAGCATCTTCACCATTTTCAGCACAATCGACGACGTGCCCTGCCTCGGTCAGTGCCTTCGCAATAAATGAAGCCGCTGTTTTGTCATCTTCGACTACAAGGATACGCATATTACTTCCTGGGTTCTGTTCGTTTGAATCTAGGCTGATAGCAGACATTTCGCCAGTCCTCACTTAATTCAATTTCCTAAGAAAATTGGGGTGATGCCGAGATAACTCTCGACACCACCCCGTTCTAGTTTGGGGGATATTCTTAGCAAGGAGATAGACCGGAGACGGAACATTCATCGGGGGGAGATTCCTGCCCGCCTCCGGTTGATCGGAACAGCTATTAAGCTGAACCGATGGGGATAACGACAAAGCGCTGATTTTCGCCTCGTTTAACGAGTGCCAGAAATGATTTCTTTCCAGCATCACGGGCTTTGGCAATCTCGACTTTCACATCGCTCGGTGTCTCGACGACGCTGCCATTCGCCGTAGTTAAAATATCGCCAGCGCGTAAACCTGTTTCAGCTGCTGGACTGCCAGGCTCTATGCCAACAATCACCACGCCAGAAGTGGACTCGGGCAAGCCCAGATCTTTGGCGGTTTTGGGATCAAGTGACTTCAGCGAAAGACCAACACGGACCTCATCGGCATTTTCAACCTTGGTGGCGGCTGCGACTTGGCGGACTTCTGGCAGAAGACCGATTTCGACATCGACGGTACTGATCTTACCGCTTCGCCATACTTTTATTTCAGCGTCAGAACCCGGCTCGGTTTCCGCAATCACACGTGGCAGTTCACGCAGGGTTTCAATTTTCTCGCCGTTGACGTCCAGAATAACATCGCCAATCTGCATGCCTGCTTTTGCCGCAGGGCCATCGGGTCGGACATTGGATATCAGGACACCATCGGTATTATCTAATCCAAGGGACGCTGCAATATCATCTGTCAGCATCTGGATATTGACGCCCAACCAACCGCGTTCAACAACGCCGTCTGACTTCAGATCGTCGATCACAACCTTTGCCAATTTAGATGGGATCGCGAAGCCAATGCCGACATTTCCGCCATTGGGCGAAAAGATCGCGGCATTAACGCCGATCACCCGACCGTTCGCATCAAATGCCGGACCGCCAGAATTCCCGCGGTTGATCTGCGCATCGATTTGCAAAAAATCATCATAAGGACCAGCACCAATCGTACGACCGCGTGCGGAAACGATACCTACGTTAACCGAATGTCCAAGACCAAATGGGTTACCAACGGTTACAACCCATTCACCAACGCGAACTGATTCAGAATCGCCAAATTCAACAAACGGAACCGGTTTATCCATATCGATTTTGATCAAGGCGAGGTCGGTCTTTTCGTCGTGCCCGATCAATTTCGCTTCTGCAACCGTGCCATCCTTGAATGTCACGGTGATCCGCTCAGCATCGTGGATAACGTGTTCGTTGGTCACAATGTGACCTTCAGCATCGATCACAAAGCCCGAACCCGCACCAACCCTTGCGGGTGCTTTGCGTTGACCGCGTGGATCACCAGACCCCGGGCGGTTTCCGAAATTATGCTCGAAAAATTCTCTCATGTTATTCGGCGCACCGCTCATCCGGCTGAGTTCGGGCGCAACTTTTTGTGTCACCTGAATATTCACAACCGCTGGGGAGACCTGCTCAACTACATCTGCGAAACTCACGGTTTCAAATTTTGCAGATGTCCCGTCAGGTATCATTTTTGCTGCTTGGGCTACACTCAGGTTTGTCGAACCAAAACTCGTGACCAGTAAGCCAGCACCAATAACAAGAGCAGATGCGCCGATAACGTGAACAAGGCGGCGTTTCACAACGCCACCGGACACTTTCGATTGCTTTGCGTTTGTTTCATTTGCCATGTTGGTATCCTCAAAATTTCTGCGCACCTTGTGCGCGTGTTATTGAAGACAATAGGTTTCTCAACCTTACGGGAGGCTTTCTCTTCAGTTACAATGCGTTCATGTTAAGCGACTAATGTTCGACCTCGCATCCTTACATGCAGGCGGCCTAGAGAGACTTATTCGATGCCTTTATCTAAAACCCCACTGGCGGCTCATTTCCTTGAAGCCTCTCCAGACCCGACTTTGATTAAGTCGGCAGATGGCACGTACTTGTATATAAACCCAGCGTTTGAACGTGCATTTGATGTTGAGAGCGAAAATGTCATCGGTCGCAAGGCTCTCGAAATGTGGGGAAGATATCTCTATGAAAGTGCGAACAGGACTGACACCGAGGTGTTGGAGACAGGCGTTGCAATGAGTTATGAGATTTCGTTTGTAACACCCAAGGGTGCCACAAAAGATCTTCTCGTCAGTAAATTTCCAATCACCAAAGACGATGACGTCCCGTTGATCGGTGTCACTTATGCGGACATAACGAACCGCAAGAATATTGAACGCGAATTAGCTGAGAGCGAAGAACGCTATGCCCTGGCCTCGCACGAGGTCGGGATTTGGGATTGGAACCTGGTTACGGGAGAGGTTTATATCTCTCCCGCGTTTCAGCGACTGCTTGGCATTGATCTCGGTGACAAATCTAAAATCTCATCAGATGAAATTCGGGCGCTCTATCACCCAGACGATTTCGCCGCCCATGAAGAGAAGCTGAACGAGCATTTGGAAAACCGGCAGCGCCCCTATGAAAGCGTACATCGGTTTCGCAATGCTGACGGATCCTACCGATGGTACCGTGCTGTTGGCCATGCGACCGCCCCGACCGAGGACAAACCGCGACGCGTGATCGGCATGTTAACTGACATTGATGACGAAAAACGGATAACAGAGGCTTTGCGGCTAAGCGAGGCACGCATTTCTACACTGTTGGACAATTCTCCATCCTCTATTTATTTCAAAGATGCCAACCTCCGATTGGTCGTCGCAAATCGTAAATATCTGGAAATGTATAACCTGGACCCCGATTCATCGTTCGGGAAAACATCGGTGGAACTCTTTGGAGAAGGTCAAGGGCAGGCCTTTATCCAACATGATCAAGAGGTCTTAGATAAATGTGCTTTGATCGCGCGAGAAGAAACTCTCGACAGCCATGAACTCCTGACGATTAAATTTCCGATCATTGATAGTGACGGAACACTCGCAGGTGTCGGCGGCATCGAAGTCGACATTACCGAACGCAAAGAAGTCGAGCGCGCCTTCAAAGACGCGCGTGATGACGCCGAGGCCGCCAACAGGGCAAAATCAACATTCCTGGCCAACATGTCCCATGAACTCCGTACGCCTTTGAATTCGGTTATTGGCTTCTCTGATAGTTTGCTTTCGGGAACATTGGGGGATTTGGATAACGAACTGCACCGCGAATACATCGGCATCATTAGCTCGGCTGGAAATTATCTACTCGAACTGATTAACGACATTCTTGATTTATCGCGGATCGAATCCGGGCATGTTGAACTGGATGAAAGCATATTTGGCGTTAAGTCCATCATCACCTCGGCAATAACATTTAGCCAAGACCGTCACGCGGAAAAACCACTCGCTATTCAAAACTTAACATCCGAAACCTTACCGCAAGTTAGAGCGGATCAACGGCAAATACGCCAAGTGATGATCAATCTAATCACCAACGCGATTAAGTTCACGCCGTCGGGTGGTGAAATTACGATTTCTTGTGACATTACCCCGCATGGTGAACTTGAAATCTCAGTCTCAGATACCGGTATGGGAATCTCGCCTGAAGATTTGGAACGCGTGACACAGCCGTTTGTTCAGGTGGCAGATTCCATGACACGCCAACACGAAGGAACCGGACTTGGATTGGCCATCATACGCAGCATTGCAGATCTTCATGATGCTGAATTCAAACTTCAAAGTACAATAGGCGAAGGGACTAAAGCGACGTTCACGCTGCCCGCTGATCGCGTGATCACTTAGGGAATGAGCGGGAGTGCCGCCAGCGCGAGGCAACTCAACACAGATACGGTCAGCAAGCTGCGCAAACCTAAAAACCAGCCTGGCAAATCAAAGACACCAACGCTGATCGCATCATAAATATATGCACAGACGAAACCGCTCGCCAGTAACGTGATCCCCCATAGCGGCGGCAGCAACATCGCGGCCCATCCGGTCAGCGATATAAAAATTGCCACATAATAAGGCAGCCATGCCCGTGGCGTGGCCTTAAGGCCCACCCCCCATTGAATGCCGCCCAGGAATGACAGGATCACGGCACCGTAACCAATAATCAGCCAATGACCCGTTTGAGCGGCATCGGGGATATTTGCCAGTACTGCGCCGACGGCAAAAGGAATGACACCAAGACCGCCAAAAACGGCAAGTGAAAATGGCATCCCACTGGGTTCAGGCTTATCAGGATTTTGCATGGTCATCTCATTCATATCTGTCGAAAGGCTTGAATTATTCGCAGTGCAGCATATTTAGCAATCCAGTAAGGGACAAACAGCGTATTATATCCATGAATATACAAAAAATGATCAAATCGATCAGTGCACTGGCTGTCGTCGCGGCAATCTCTGCGCCAACAAGCATCTTGGCTGAGACAATCGGCAAAGATCCCTTCAAAGCCTATGGCGATAAGATCGCCTTTGACGTCTTTCGCAAGGGCTCCCCCGTGGGCACGCACGAAGTCACATTCCGCCGTGACGGCGAAGACATCATCGCGAAAACACGGTTCGAAGTATCAATTAAGATCTTCGTCGTCCCCGTTTATTATTATCTATATACGTCCACAGAACGATGGCGTGAAGGCAAGCTGATCTCGTTGACGGCCAAGACCAACGACAACGGTGATGTGAGCGACCTGCAGGTGACGCGGGACAACGATGCCCTGGTTCTCACGGGAACTGGCGGCGATTTCACAGCGCCTGGAACTATTTATCCAACGACGCACTGGAATTCTGGCGCGATTGGATCAACCCAAGTCATCAACACGATCACCGGCAAAATTAATAACGTCGAGTTACAAGATCGCGGGATTGAGACCGTCACGTCCAAACACGGCGCATTACAAGCGAACCACTTCGCGTATCAAGGAGATTTGACCACCGAAGTATGGTACGATAGCGCTGGAAAATGGGTTAAAATGCGGTTCCCAGGCAAGGATGGTGTGATGATTGAGTACCAATGCCGCGCGTGCGGTGTTCATTCCACGAAAACCGGCGCAAGGCTGAATGACGAGACAAAAGTTGCCCAACTCAGCAACACCATGAGCAAAGAAAACGCGCAGCATGACCGCTGAAACGCCGCCTGCCACGGCTGGTGGACCTGATGGCTATTGTCAGTACCTGGAAAACATTACACCTGAAAACCTGAACGACATGTCGAAGCACGTCAGTCAGGACGTGCATTTTCGTGATCCCTTCAACGATGTAAATGGCATCGACAAAATGCATGCGGTCTTTGACGACATGTTCGAGAACATCGCAGATATTGATTTTGTGATCGAAGACCGACTGGATAAGGACAACGTGACGATCATCGTCTGGACGTTGTCTGGGATTTTGTTCAAGAAACCCTGGTCTGTGCCAGGCAGCAGTCGGTTAAAGTTTAACGAAGCCGGGTTCTTATCCGAACATATTGATTTTTGGGATTCCGGTGCGGGCCTTTACGAGCACATACCGTTTATCGGTTGGCTGCCTCGCGCGCTTCGCCATAAGTTGCGTATTCGCCCATAGAATCTGTACGACGGCTGGTTTTAACCGCACCATCAACGGGTTTGAACATCAATGTGACTTCACCAATATCAAAGCCCCATTTGGTCACCCGGGCGCGGTTCATCAGCACCCCGTCGGGTTGCAAGAACATCCAGTCATTGAAATGTACGCGCAGCGAATTGTCGCCGATCTGCAGGTCGAGATCATAGCTCCAATTCAGGGCATTGCCGTAGCTCACACCTTTTGCGACACCAATGATGTCGTCAGCACGACCTTCGTAATTGTGTTCATCGAGTTTCCGGATGCGCCAGACGCGACGGTCTTTTTCACCGTCGGCATAATCAAAGCGTTCATCTAAAACCAGCTCATCACCGTCCATCGTGCCCGTGATGTCCACCACGAACTGACGGCGAAGTTTGCCAAAGCGGTCTTCGAAGATGCCCCATGCGCGCGTTTCACCAAGGAAATATTCCTCGATCTTTAGCTTGGGACCTGTGTCTTTAAAATCTTCCGGTTGCATCGTACACCCTGTCACAAAAGCTAGCACCAAGACGGAGCCAAGAGCTGTTGCCCATCTTTTTACGCCAAACATTATTTTCTCACTTAACAAATGTTTTTAATCTGCGACGGATGATTTCGTGTTTGCACCGGGAAATAGGGAATGGCGCCACAATCATCACTGCTAATACTTTCAGTACGACGGGAAATAGCGCGTAGATCACTACCAACGCCCAAATTGCTTCTGGTTTTTCCACGGTGGGGTCGAAACCCGCCAAATCCAGGGCTGGGAAAGCAATGCCGACCGATAACGCCAATGCCAATTTTGTCGCCATCCCCCACAATGCAAAATAGACCCCGGTGCGGTCACGACCGCTTTTTAATCGATCGTAATCGACGACATCCGCCTGGATAGATGGTGGTAATGCCAAGTCTGCGCCCAGCGTCGCGCCGGTGATGACACAGACGATCATGAAGACCCAGGCGGTTTCAGGTGATAAGAATGGCACGACCGCAAATGCAGCGCTCGCAATCAGCATGGCCAAACACCAGACGCGATGCTTTTCACCGCGGCCACTCAACCAGGCCCAGATGGGGACCCCAAGCACGGCGGGTAGGAAATACGCCAGCATATATAACGGGCGCTCGTCCTCGGATATGTTCAACCCATGCTGCATGTACAAAAGAAACAACACCGCGGGCAAACCGTTGGCCAAGCCGTTCACGAACCATGCACAGAATAACCGCAAGAACGGCTTGTTCTCATAAAGGGTACGCAACGCATTGCGCCATCCGATCCGTTTCGCATCCAGCGGCGGGGCCTTGGAAATCGGCTTATCTGGTACCCCAAGGGCAATCCAGATAAACGTCGGCACCCCGATAATAAGCGCAGCCCAGGTGATGGCCTTAAGGCTTTCTGCCTCGGATGCATCCTCGGCCCCTGTCGCAATCACTACGGGGATGGTCGATGCGATCAGAATGCCGATCAGTGTCGCCGCCTCGCGCCCCGCTGTGATTTTGGATCGCGCATCATAATCGCTGACAATTTCGGCGCCCCATGACGTGTAGGGCACCATCACAAGCGTCCAACCGGCATATAGCGTCACCGCCCAGATCAGCAGATATAACGATCCGGCATCACTCGGGGGATGGGCCAAGGCAAACATCGCTGATGCCGCGATGATACCGCCGAACAACATCAGCGGCTTTCGCCGTCCCCAACGCCAGGTCAATCGGTCGGACACCATGCCAACGATGGGGTCGGTGACCGTATCGAAGATACGTGCCGCCAACAAAATACCGCCAACGGCAGCCAGCCCCAGGCCGACATCGGTCGCATAAAAGCTGGGTAAATAAATATAGATCGGGATCGTCGGCATCGCCAACGCCAGCGCCGGAAGCGCATACGCGATCAACTGAGAAATACGCATGGCCCTTAGATGGGATTGATCATCGACAGTGCAACGAAAACATCAGATTGGATGATGCCGTCGATGGTGTCTTAGCTCTCTTCACTCTGCAAAGAAATGTGCATCTTGATCAAATCGGCCAGGTTACGCGCACCCATTTTTTCCATCACTTTGGCACGGTGCACTTCGACCGTGCGTTGTGAAATATCAAGCTCATAGGCGATTTGTTTATTCATCGCGCCGTCAGCGACCAGCCCATAAACATCACGCTCGCGCGGCGTGAGGTTGTCGAACGCCGCTTTGACTTCTTTGGTGCGACCGACATCTTGTAATTGATTGTTCCGCAGTTCCAGTCCGCGCTGGACACTTTCCAACAGCGCTTGGTTGTTGATGGGTTTTTCGTGGAAATCAAATGCGCCCTGCTTCATGGCCTGGATCGCCATCGGCACATCACCGTGCGCCGTTGCCAGAATAATCGGCACATCAATGCCATCTTCGAACAAGCGCTCCATCAATTGCAGGCCGCTCATCTTGGGCATGCGCACATCAAGGATCAGACATCCAATGGCCGCAACATCCATGTCATCCAAAAACGCGATGGCACTGTCAAAGCTCCGCCATGGCAACTCGACGGTATCCAATAAGTCCTGGAACAACTCTCGGTTCGGCTCATTGTCGTCAATCACATGGACGTATAAGTCGCTCGAAGATGTATTATTTGCTTGGTCGCTCATACGTCACCCTATTCCATGAAAAGCTACTCGGCGCGCACATCAAATTCGTGACATGAACACATAAGTTTGGAAGCATTCTATTGTGAGGCATACATCAGAGCAACGATTGCGCTCTAAGTATTAATACCATGGCGAGTTTGCTAAAAAATTGTGAAGCTTGATTGAACGAAACGAACATTCGAGTTTAACACCTCAGCCCCAATTAACGCTTTCACACGAGCATATTCAAGAATTGTGCACACCCCCTAGAAGACCAAAAAATGTGAGCAGATCATCTGCGTCAAAACTCACGAATTGGCGGGATTGGTGCATGATCTCATTCGCCCGTGCCTCTCCAAATGCGCGGTGAAGGCAATCTTTTGATTTGGTTTCAAGCTTGGCCAAATCTGCGGGACGCCCCCAAATACCAGGAGGGCCATCGCATGTCCCTGAACACATTTGGCCATCAATCAACTCAACGACTACGTCGACCTTCATTTCATCAAAACGTCCCTTTCGCGCGGGATCTGGGCGTATGGTGATCAGTGTCAGGAGCTTTTCCACATCCTCCGAGAAACGGCGTTTATCACTAAAACTATCTACGGAAATTTCACCATCGATCAGTGCAACTGCTGCCACGTATTGAAAGCTGAATTTCCCCGCAAGCCCTGTGGCGGGTGCAGGACGGTCAACGTAGGGCATTGGCGGCGATACAATCGTTACATTACGAATGTCTTGCGGGTTC
>DGNZ01000403.1 GCA_002389175.1 Rhodospirillaceae bacterium UBA4479
CCTCCGATCTAAGAGGACCGCTTTCGGGACCGCTTTTCAATTTCAAATCAAAAATAAGTAACTGTAAATAAATTATTAAATAGAAAGTTCGACGTCCTCTTCTGGGCATCACAAATAACATTTAAGTAATTGTATTTATTATATAAAAATTGACTTGGTGCCTGCAGAACCTAGCCGCAGGACCACTTTGTCATTCCGTGACAAAATGGGGATCGACCGCGACACCGTCAAGTTTGTCTGACAACACCGTCCACACACGACAGCACCCTACTTCGTTATGATTTCAGGCCCCATCATCAAGGTCGGCAACCATGTCGAAATTGCAGGAATATATGTCACCATAATCAAGAAGATGAACATAACGCCCAAGAACGGCAGTGCTGCGCGCACAACGCTCATCATCGGCATTCCAGCAACTCCAGAAGTCACGAACAGGTTCAAGCCAACGGGTGGCGTGATCATACCAATTTCCATGTTCACAACCATGATTATCCCGAGGTGAATTGGATCAATGCCCAATTCAATCGCAATTGGGAACACCAATGGTGCCACAATGATCAACAGGCCTGAAGGTTCCATGAATTGACCACCAATCAACAAAATCACATTTACGATGATTAGGAAAACGATTGGACCGAAGCCAGCAGACAACATAGCAGACGCAATCTGTTGCGGGATCTGCTCGTCCGTCAGGACGTGCTTTAGGATTAGCGCGTTGGCGATGATAAACATCAATGTTACGGTCAACTTACCCGCTTGAAGCAAAGCGTCCCGCGTGTCCCGATGGAAGAACACAGAGATCAAGGTCCAAGGGCGCTGAAACAAGCTGTGATTTTTTGTCTCATCTCCTTTGACATGCAAAGGTCCCATATCGCGGTATACAAAACATGAGATTAAGAATGCATAGACAGAGGCCACCGCGGCCGCTTCTGTTGGTGTAAATACGCCGCCATAGATGCCACCTAAGATGATAACGATAAGAAACAGTCCACCTGAGGCGCTGAGAGCGGATGCCCCCACTTCATTCCAACCTTGCCATTCGCCCTTTGGTAGGTTCTTGACCCGTGCCATGATGTAAATGGTAATCATCAACATTAAACCGGCCATGATGCCCGGAATAACGCCCGCCAGGAACATGCGCCCAACAGACACTTCCGTAGCAGAGGCGTATACCACCATCACGATGCTTGGTGGAATCAGGATACCCAAAGTACCTGCATTGGCGATCACGCCAGCAGCAAACTCTTTGGTATATCCGACCTGACGCATACCAGCGATGACGATGGAGCCAATGGCCACTACGGTCGCAGGAGATGACCCAGAAAGGGCAGCAAACATCATACAGGCAAATACACCCGCTATGGCCAAGCCGCCAGAGAAGTGGCCCACAATCGCGATCGAAAAGCGGATAATTCTTTTAGCCACACCGCCCGTCGACATAAAGGTCGAAGCCAGAATGAAAAATGGGATCGCCAGCAATGTATAATGCCCAGCCATCGCTTGGAACAAGGTCTGCGCAATCGAGGCGAGAGATGCGTTACTAAGCACCAGTAAGAAAATGATTGAGGACATGCCGAGACTGATAGCGATTGGAACCCCAATCAGCATCAGCCCAATTACCATTGAAAAAAGAAATACAATTTCCATGTCTTAGTTCCCAGTATTCATATGTTTGATTTCTTCAATGGCTTCTTCAGCTTCATGGCTAACGATCAAACTTTTGGAGTCACCGTTATAAATACGCAGGGTAGCTTGAACCATTCGAAACAGGAAAAGGCCCATGCCAAGTGGCATAATCGCGTAAGGAATGAAGCGCGGAATTTTTTCATAAGCATCGCCATCATTCATATAAGGTTCGATAAAACGCATCCATTCAGGCAATGGAATATCGATCACCTCATACCAACCACGATAAGAGGTCCCGCGCATCTCCTCAAAACCCGTTGGAAACCAACGCCCAGTGGTTTGGGGCAGGTTGGCAAAATTTGCCCAATAGTCCCATGATCCTTTGAAAACAAGAAACGCATAACCAATACAGACCGATGCGCCCAAAAGTGCAAAAGCCTTGCGGCCGCGCGGTCCAAACAGGTTAACGACCACATCGACACCGAGATGTGCCGTGACCTTCACGGCATAACTCGCTCCGAATAAAACGAGCCAAGCAAACAAAAAAGTCACCATCTCTAAGCCCCAGATCAGACCGGTGTTGAAGCCATAACGGAGAACGACATTTGTGAATGTAATCAGCGTCATTATTCCGAGCAGTGAAGCAATGACAGTTTCTTCCAACTCGTTCACAAAACGGCCTAATGGTGTTTTGGGTTCATAGCTCAGCGCCATGTGTCCAACCCCTCTTTTAAGTTAATCTTAGCCCATGCAGATGCAGACAACAGCCTGTCCACTAAACCGGTGGACAGGCAAATTGGATGATGTAGCCTTAATGCTTCGTATTAATCGCTTGGGCTGCGTCAATGTTTTCTTGACCCACATCGCCCACAAATTGATCCCAAACAGGCATCATGGCTGTGACCCATTCAGCACGCTGATCTGCTGTCAAAGTGCGAACGACACCTCCAGCATCCAAAATTGCTTTCTTGTTACTTGCATTTACAGCAGTGGACTCTGCGTTCCGTGCCGTGGTCACCTCGTCAAGAATGGTCGC
>DGNZ01000344.1:0-4996 GCA_002389175.1 Rhodospirillaceae bacterium UBA4479
GCCCGGGTAATTTTCAACATCGGTCGTGATCGTCATTTGTCCGCCCGGCTGCATGCCGCGGACGATGATGGGTTCCAAATTAGCCCGCGCGGCATAAATCGCTGCGGTATACCCGGCAGCACCGGAGCCAATAATCAAAACTTTGGAGTGGCGTGTCTCAGACATGGAAGTCTCCCAATACGCATAGAAGCAAGGCCCACATAAATAAGGCTATCACGCGCCCGACGCAACGCCCGTCACTGTGGGCAAATGTGTATAAATGATGGAAATATCCCATCATGGACCACGTAATGATATTGCGTGAAAAGCCCTTTTGGTGATACGACATACCCCGAACAGCGGAGGCTATTTCGTGCAACGTGTAAAGCTCGACGCGATAGATTTACGAATATTACGTGACCTTCAAGATGATGGTCGCATTACAAACGTCGATTTGGCGAAGCGTGCCGGCATATCTGCGCCGCCGTGCCTTCGCCGTGTCCGCGCCCTCGAAGAATCGGGCTACATTCGTGGCTACCATGCTGATGTAGACGGGGCCCAACTGGGCTATAAGGAAACGTTCTTTGCCCTGGTTGGGTTGGACAGTCAGGCCCAAGACGTGCTCAGCGAATTTGAAACTCTGGTCGCGGATTGGATCGAAGTTCGTGAATGCAACATGATCCGGGGCGGCGGTGATTTTCTGCTGCGCGTCGTTGCCCGTGACAAGGAACACCGCGATCAATTAACGATGCAAATCACCTCAGCGCCCCATGTTTCCACTGTCACGACACTGGAAACCATCAGGACATCCAAAAACAATCCGGGCGTGCCTATTGATCCGGACGCAAAGACCGAAGAGTAACTCTTATCAACGACTCAATTTTTTGAGTTTAGGTATTATAGCCAGCTAACTTTGCAAATCTCGTAAGATTTACCACCACCGGGGGTTGCCACTTCGATGACGTCGCCGATGGTCTTGCCGATCAGCGCTTTACCCAGCGGTGACGTAACGGAGATTTTGCCGTCTTCCAGGCTGGCTTCCATCGCGCCGACGATCCGATACGAGGTTTCCTCGTCGGTGTCCGCATCAGCAACCATCACCGTTGCGCCAAAGCGAATAATCTCGCCAGACATTTCGGATGTGTCGATGGCTTCGGCACGGCTGACAATATCTTCAAGCTCGGCAATGCGGCCTTCGATAAAGCTCTGCTTTTCACGGGCAGCGTGGTATTCGGCGTTTTCCGACAGATCACCATGTTCGCGCGCAGAGGCAATGGCCTGAATGACCGCTGGGCGTTCTTCGGATTTCAGTCTACGCAGTTCGTCTTCGAGGGCGTTCAAACCCTCTTTCGTCATTGGTACCCGTTCCATCGCAGCCTGGCCGCAAAGCGACCCTCCTAGTTGTCCCTAAAACAAAATCGCCCCTTGGATCACCGTTGAGCGATCCAGAGACGTTCCGTTATGTCGGGAAATCTCTAATACTGAGTGTCAAAATAGGACTGCAGCGGGGCAACTTCAAGCCCGCCGGCACCACCGACATCTTTTATTACTTCGATGGCGTCCGCGGCGGCCATGGCTGCGGTCATCGTTGTGTAGTGCGGAACGTTGTTCACAAGGGCTGTTCGACGGATCGAATAGCTGTCCAAAATCGATTTTGCACCGTCCGTGGTGTTCACCACCAGCTGCACATCGCCGTTATTCAGTGCATCGACGCAGTGTGGGCGGCCTTCGAGTACCTTGTTGACGAGTTTCGCATCAACACCGTTCTCAGCCAAAAAGCGCTGCGTGCCACCCGTTGCGACGACCGAAAACCCGATCCCCGATAATTGCTTGGCGACCTGTAGGGCTTTTTCTTTGTCATGATCACGCACCGAGATAAAGACCGTGCCAGAGATCGGCAATACCATCCCTGCACCCAACTGGCTTTTTGCAAAGGCGCGTTTGAAATCTTTATCGATACCCATAACCTCGCCCGTTGATTTCATTTCAGGGCCCAGCAACGTATCGACACCGGGGAAACGAGAGAATGGGAATACGGCTTCTTTGACCGCCACGTGATCCATTTGTTTGCGATCCGGCAAATCAAAATCGGCCAGTTTTTCACCCGCCATCAAGCGCGCCGCCACTTTGGCAATTGGCACGCCCGTCGCCTTGGCGACAAACGGCACGGTCCGTGATGCCCGCGGATTCACTTCTAGGATATAAATGTCATCATCTTTGATGGCGAACTGCACGTTCATCAGGCCGACAACGCCAAGCGCCTTGGCCAAGATAACAGCTTGGCGTTCCAACTCGTCGATCACATCGGATGACAATGAAAACGGTGGCAACGAACAGGCACTGTCACCGGAATGAATGCCCGCTTCTTCGATGTGCTGCATGATGCCTGCGACGTAAACATCGTCACCATCTGACAACGCATCGACATCCACTTCGATGGCGTCCTGCAAATAGCTATCGAGCAGGAGCGGCGCTTTTTTCAAATTCTGCAAAATTTGACGCCCACTCAAATCCGTCTTGAGCATCAGGAAATACATTTCCAACGCGTCGCGTGAGAACACGATCTGCATCCCGCGCCCGCCCAAAACGTATGAGGGTCGCACAACAACCGGATATCCGATCTTTTCGGCTAACGCGTATGTATCTTCCTCGCTGGTCGCAATTGTATTATTTGGCTGGCGAAGTCCCGTTTTCTGCAACAGTTCCTGGAACCGTTCGCGGTCCTCGGCCAAATCAATCGCATCGGGGGATGTCCCCAAAATCGGGATGCCCGCTTCTTGGATCGCCGCCGCCAATTTCAAAGGCGTCTGGCCACCCAGCTGCACGATGACACCCTTTAGCTCACCCTTGCGTTGCTCAACCCGCAAAAGCTCAATCGTGTCCTCGGCGGTTAATGGCTCAAAGTACAATCGGTCAGATGTGTCGTAATCAGTCGATACGGTTTCAGGATTGCAGTTGACCATGATCGCTTCATAGCCCGCGTCTTTAAGTGCATAAGCGGCATGCACACAGCAGTAATCGAATTCGATCCCCTGCCCGATCCGGTTCGGACCACCACCTAAGATCGCGACTTTGGTCCGGTCCGTTGGCTCGGCCTCGCACTCAGGCGGGTTTAATCCATCACCTTCATAGCAGCCGTACATGTAAGATGTTTGTGATGCGAATTCGGCCGCACAGGTATCAACCCGTTTATAGACTGGTGTGACATCTAACGCGCGCCGCGCTGCCGAAACTTCGTTGGTGGTTGAGCCGACAAGTTCTGCCAAACGATCATCCGAGAAGCCCATTTTCTTGAGGCGCATCATGTCTTGGGCGTCGGTCGGCAAACCATTGGCACGAATGGTTTCTTCGGTATCGACGATGTTTTTAATTCGCTCAAGGAACCACGGATCGAACTTGCTCGCGTCATGGATTTTTTCAAGCGACATGCCGTAGCGCATGGCTTGCGCGGTGTTCAAAATACGATCTGGTCGCGCCTCGGTCAGGATCGCTTTGATGCTATCCATATCGATGCTGCCATCGGGGTTAACGGCACCTGGAATGTCCGTCTCGTTCATCCCGGTCAGGCCCGTTTCCATCGACCGCAGACCCTTTTGCAGGCTTTCTTCGAACGTACGGCCCATGGCCATGGCTTCGCCCACCGATTTCATCGATGTGTTCAGCAGGGCTTCGGTGCCGGGGAATTTCTCGAACGTGAAACGCGGAATTTTTGTGACAACATAGTCGATGGTCGGCTCAAACGATGCCGGGGTCACACCCGTGATATCGTTTTGCAACTCATCCAAGGTGTAACCGCAGGCCAGCTTGGCGGCGATCTTGGCAATCGGGAATCCGGTCGCTTTGGATGCCAGGGCGGACGAGCGCGATACCCGTGGGTTCATTTCGATGACCACAAGGCGACCATCTTTTGGGTTCACAGCGAATTGCACGTTTGAGCCGCCGGTATCAACGCCAATTTCACGCAACACGGCAATCGATGCATCGCGCATGATTTGATATTCTTTGTCCGTCAGCGTCAGCGCGGGCGCGACGGTGATACTGTCACCCGTATGCACACCCATGGGATCGACGTTTTCAATCGAACAAATGATGATGCAGTTATCCGCGTTGTCGCGAACGACCTCCATCTCAAATTCTTTCCAACCCAAGATGCTCTCTTCGATCAGGACCTGATTGATCGGCGAGGCTTGAACACCGGACGACACGATCTTCTCGAACTCTTCGGTGGTGTACGCAAAACCGCCACCCGTGCCCCCCAACGTAAACGCAGGGCGGATAACGGCAGGCAGGCCAACGACCTTTAACGTCTCCATCATTTTTTGGCGCGACGCGGCTGAAATCACGGTGACTTCTTTGATGTTGCCCGCTGAATCAGGAATTTCGAGGGCCTCGTACTCAGCCGTGAAGACTTCGGAACGTGGCGTGTCCAGGCCGATCTTGTCCATGGCATTGCGGAACAACAACCGGTCTTCAGCCTTGGCGATCACATCAGCCTTGGCCCCGATCAACTCAACGCCATATTTCTTGAGCGTGCCACGCTCCTCCAACGCCATGCCTGCGTTCAAGCCCGTCTGGCCACCCATGGTCGGCAACACCGCATCGGGACGTTCTTTTTCGATGATCTTTTCCAGAACTTCCGGCGTGATCGGCTCGATATACGTCGCATCGGCCATGTCTGGGTCCGTCATGATCGTGGCGGGGTTGGAATTCACCAGGATGACGCGATAGCCCTCTTCGCGCAGCGCCTTACACGCTTGCGCGCCAGAGTAATCAAACTCGCAGGCCTGGCCGATAACAATCGGACCAGCACCGATGATCATGATGGAGGATATGTCTGTACGTTTAGGCATTTTATTTCTTTATCCTAGTGTCGCGGCGCTTTGGGATGGTGCGGTTGGCAAAGCGCCGCCCCATTGGCGTTATTATTAATCGTTCCGTCGCTGATCATGGTAATCATCACGTCACTTCCGCTTAGGCGAGCAACAAAATCACTGTCACTCCCGCATAGGCCGGCAAA
>DGNZ01000344.1:5064-11335 GCA_002389175.1 Rhodospirillaceae bacterium UBA4479
CAAAACAAAAACCGTCACTCCCGCGTAGGCGGGAGTCTATTCCTACCGTCTGTGTGGATCCCCGCCTGCGCGGGGATGAAGTGAAAATTGAGTAGATCACAAGGCTTTCCCCAAGAAGTCCGTAATAACATCTATTGCTTTTACAATAAGCCCGCCAATTGCCACATCCTTATAACGATCAGCTGCCACTTTCAGAGGTTCCAAAGTCATCGCAATTGCAATATCGACTTTGATCTTAGTGTCTTCAAAAAGCTCGCGACTTGCCTTTAATGCTGCCAAAAGTGCTTGCTTCTCCGGCCCCAGTTCATTGTCGAGAGACTTTTCGCCCTCAATGCCTTCAATCGCATTATTCAATGCTTTGGCGGAATCATCCCAAGCCTCAATATTATCTTTTTTACTTACTTCTCGATCTGCGGCGGGAATATTATTTTCAACGGCACTACTTGAATTACTCACACCTTCAGAAACGAATGTACTGTCCTCGTGTTTGTTTCGCGGAATCCCACCATGCTTTTCAAAAAAATCGTATCTAAGCTCCGAGAACTCCGCTAGTAGGCTTCCTTCTTTGTCCAATTGTTTTTCAACGTAATTAATTCCTCTGATTGAGATTGAGATCGCATCCTTATCAGAGTTGTAGTCAGCCCACTGCCTCCTCTGAAGTTCATCTAAAGACGTCCTTACATAGTCATCAGATATCTCAACAGGGAAATTTTCTGCAATCGAGGGGATACCAACCCACTTACCTTTGCCACGTACCAAGATGTCGTGCAGCACCCCCAATAAGCCATGAGTTAAGGGGGTGAATTTTAACACTTACTCAAATCCCATCCATCAGCCCAACAAACCGCTCAAACAAATAGTGGCTGTCGGTGGGGCCTGGGGAGGCTTCGGGGTGGTATTGAATCGAGAAAATCGGTTTGCCTTCGACGCGGAGGCCTTCGTTTGAGCCATCGAATAATGACACGTGGCTTTCGGTGACGCCGTCGGGCAATGTCGTCGCATCGACGGCAAAGCCGTGATTCTGGCTCGTGATTTCAACACGGCCCGTGACCAAATCTTTGACTGGCTGGTTGCCGCCGCGGTGGCCCTGATGCATTTTTGATGTCTGACATCCCAGCGCGCGGGCCAACAATTGGTGGCCGAGGCAAATACCAAAGATCGGCTTGCCGCTGTCGATCAGCGTTTGCAGGACGGGAACGGCGTATTCGCCCGTTGCTGCGGGATCGCCCGGACCGTTCGATAGGAAAATACCATCAGGATTGTGCGATAAGATGTCTTCGGCGCTGGCGTTGGCAGGCACCACCGTGACGTCACAGCCGTGCGACGCCAAGCAGCGCAGGATATTGCGTTTGATGCCGTAATCGATGGCGACCACTTTGTGCTTGGGCGCGGTCAATTTGCCGTAACCTTCGCCAATCGCCCATTCGGTTTCGTCCCAGGTGTAGTTTTGGCGGGTCGTGACTTCGATCGCCAGGTCCATGCCTTCAAGGCCCGGCCAATCGCGCGCTTTGGCGATCAGCGCCGGAATATCAAAATGACCATTCGGTGCATGGCAAATCACACCGCTCGGGGCACCACCATCACGGATTTTTCGGGTCAGGCGACGGGTATCGATTCCGCTGATGCCCGGCAGATTATGAGACTTGAGCCAGTCATCATAATGTTGATGGGCACGCCAGCTGGCAGGATCGGTGATGTCAGCACGCAAAATACAACCCCGGGCGGCCGGGGTTGTGGTTTCGATATCTTCAGGGTTGGTACCCGTGTTCCCGATATGGGGGAACGTGAAAGTAATGATCTGACCCGCATAGCTGGGGTCGGTCATGATTTCCTGATAGCCCGTCATCGAGGTATTGAAGCAAACCTCGCCGACGGCTTCGCCTGCGGCGCCTATGCCCTTGCCCCATATTGCGGTACCATCGGCCAGTACAATAACGGCCGTTGCGCCATCCGGCGCGTGCAAAGACTCCGCACCCTTGTTTTTGGGTGCAGTGGTGACTACCTGATCATTCACGATATTGGCCAGCGGATTTGTTGCGGATGGCGTGTACTTACGCAAACCAAGCGTCCGCGTCAAGTTCTCCTGTGGATAAAAAATACTGTTTTTTATCAATAGGTTATAGATTTTATCATTGTTGTTTCTGATATCGTTTTGGTTTAACGTCCGGACACTGCAGACATAGCGAGAGGATTCCATGCTCCGACAGCAGCTAAACGACACGCTTAAAGATGCGATGAAGGCCAAAGAGGACCGGAAAGTATCAACAATCAGGCTGATCAATGCGGCGCTTAAAGACCGCGATATTCAGGCCCGCTCAAAAGGGAATGCGGACGGAATCTCGGAAGATGAGATCCTGAGCCTCCTCCAATCGATGGTGAAACAACGCCGAGATAGCATCGAAGCGTACACCAAAGGCGGTCGCGCGGATCTTGCCCAGCAAGAGGCCGAGGAAATCGCCTGCATCGAGAACTTCCTGCCAGAGCAATTGTCCACCGACGAGATGTCGGCCGCGATTGATCGTGCCATCGAAGAAAAAGAGGCCGATTGCATCAAGGACATGGGCAAGGTCATGGGCTTTTTGAAAGAAAACTATGCGGGTCGCATGGATTTCTCGAAAGTGTCCGGGGCCGTTAAGGATCGCTTGGGCGCCTGCTAAACGACTGCCTTTAGACTGCGGCTTCTTTGGTTTTCGCATTTACCTGTGGAAAATCACGTGGATAACTTTGCCACGTGACCCTTTGTGACGCCGTCGGACACGAGTACACTCCCCGACGTTGATCACCGGAGCCATCATGAATTTTAGCCCTGAATTTTTAGACGAGATCAAACGACGCGTATCTATCGTCGATGTCATCGGGCGCACGGTGCGGCTCAAAGAGCGCTCGCGCGGCGATCATTGGGGATTGTCACCGTTTACCAAGGAAAGCACACCGTCGTTCCATGTCCTTGAAGACAAAGGCTTTTATAAGTGTTTTTCGACCCAGAATTCAGGCGACATCTTCACATTCTTAATCGAAGTCGAAGGTATGTCCTTCCCCGAAGCCGTTGAGAAACTGGCCGGCGAAGCGGGCCTCGAAATTCCCCGTGACACCCCCGAAGATCAAGAACGCCACAAACGCCGCAAGGGTATGGCCGATATCAACGAAATGGCCACGCTGTTTTTTGAAAAATCGCTGCGCCTGCCCGAAGGCCGCGGTGCGCTCGAATATCTAAAAAACCGGGGCCTGAACGATCAAATGATCAAACATTGGCGTTTGGGTTTTGCACCCGATGCACGAGGTCGACTGCGCGCGGAAATGAAGCGCGAAGACGTCCCTGAAGAGATTTTGATCGAAGCGGGCCTGCTGCGGGTTCCTGAAAATGGTGAGCCTTATGATTGGTTTCGGGGCCGTGTGATGTTTCCGATCCAAAATCGACGGAACGAAGTCATCGGTTTTGGCGGCCGGATCATCGGCAGCGGCGAACCCAAATACCTCAACAGCCCCGAAACACCGTTATTCCAAAAGCGCTATTCGCTGTATGGCATGAACCACGCGGGTGCCATCGCCCGCAAAGCGGGGCGTATCATCGTCTGCGAAGGCTATATGGATGTGATTGGCTTGGCGCGCGCCGGGATCGAAAACGCCGTTGCCCCACTGGGCACCGCCCTGACCGACGAGCAATTGCGCGACTTATGGAAGGTCGTCCGTGAACCCGTGCTGTGTTTTGACGGCGATACAGCAGGCCAGCGTGCGGCGGCACGGTCTGCAGAGCGCGCCCTGCCGCTGATTCAAGCGGGCCAGGCGCTACGGTTTGCAATCCTGCCCAAGGGTGAAGACCCCGACAGCCTTGTCGAAAAACAGGGCAAAGCCGCGTTTGATAAGATAATTGAGAGCGCCCTGCCTTTGTCCGAGGTGATTTGGCGTCAAATTACCAATGGGCGCATGCCGAATACCCCAGAAGATCGTGCCGATGTGCAGCAAAAGCTGGATGACCGGGCGCGGGATATCTCGGACCCCACGTTTCGCACGCATTTCGCTGACTTTTTCTCGAAAAAGCTATGGGGAACGTCAGATCGTCAAACCACGAGGGGTGGCGGCGGTCAAAAATACACCAAAAACAAGGGAAAATGGGGCAACAAGTGGGGCGGTAAAATGGAAGGCGCTGTGCAGGTCGATGTGGGCTCTGAAATGTCCAACATTCCATCTCCAGGAACCCTCCAAGAGCGGATCATGCTGGCGACCCTGATCAACCATCCAGAGATTTTTGACACGGTCGAGGAACGCCTTGGTATGATTGAGTTTTCGGTCACCGACCTTGACAATTTACGTCAACAGGTCCTAAACACCTTGGTCGCATCAGAAGACCTTGACTCTAGTCGACTCCGGGACCACCTCTCACAAGCGGGCTTCGAACATGTATTGAGGACATTATTAAGTAAAAATGTCTACATGCATGCGAAATTTGCCCGGCCTGACCAAAGCACCGAAGACGCGCTGGTTGGTTGGAACGATACGTTAGGGAGGTATACGAATAAATTCCTGGAAACGGAGTTGAAGCAGATTGAGGCTGAAGCGGCGTTGGGGGAAGATACATCGGATACGGCTTTTGGGCGTATCAAAGCGCTGAAAGCGACATAGAATTTTATACTCGCCGTGACGGCAACAGTAACGGTGAAGCAAGGGGTGTTTGTAATTGGCTAAAGCACAAGCAGCGGCAAAGCAGGAAAACCACGAAGAAACGGCTGATAGCCCTCTTCTGGATACGATGGGGGCTTCCGTTAAGAAGATGGTCGCCAAGGGTAAAGAGCGCGGCTACGTCACGTATGACGAGCTGAACGCTGCACTTCCACCCGAAGACGCCAGCTCAGAACAGATCGAAGACACGATGGCCATGCTCTCTGAGATGGGCATCAATGTCGTCGAAAACGAAGAACAAGAAGAAGCCGCCAGCAACGACGACGAAGCCGAAGAGAAAAAAGAGTCTTCTGCTGCAGGTAACGTCGATGAAAACGATTTAGGTCGAACCGATGATCCGGTTCGCATGTACCTCCGCGAAATGGGCTCGGTTGAGCTGCTCTCGCGTGAAGGCGAAATCGCCATTGCAAAACGGATCGAAGCCGGTCGCGACATGATGATCGGTGGCATCTGCGAAAGCCCCCTCACCATGAAAGCCATCGCCGAATGGCACAAAGCCTTAAAAGATGAGGTGCTGTTGCTGCGCGATATCATTGATCTTGATGCAACGTANNGATCGGTGGCATCTGCGAAAGCCCGCTGACGATCCAGGCGATTGTGCGCTGGCACGACGCGCTGATCGCCGAAGAAATCCTACTGCGCGAAATCATCGATTTGGACGCGACGCAAGGCGGTGGCCCTGGTCAGCCAACACCAGAAGAAAAAAATAAGAACAATAACAATACCGATGGCGAAAACAGCGACGGCGAAAAAGCGGGCGCTGCCAAGCCCGCCGAAGCCAAACCTGAACCCGCAAAAGCCGAACCCGCTAAGCCCGCTGAGAAACCGACGGACGAAAAAGATAAAGACAAAGCCGAAGGCGAAGACGGCGAAAAGAAAGAAGGCGAAAGCACCGACGACGATGACGATGATGATGATGACGCAGAAAACAATCTGTCGTTAGCCGCTCTCGAATTAAAACTCACGCCGCAGGTCCTCAAAACTTTCGAAGACATCGCCAAGACGTATAAAAAATTCCACCGCCTCCAAATCATTCGGATGGAAGCGATGCAGGGCACCGGTGAGTTCAAAAGCTCGCAGGAAAAACGCTACGCCAAGCTCCGCGAAGAGCTGATCGATTTGATGGAAGCTGTTCACCTGAACAACGACCGCATCGAAGCATTGATGGATCAACTGTACGGCCTGAACCGCCGTCTTGTTGGCCTCGAAGGTAAGCTTTTGCGTTTGGCCAACACGTCACGCATCCGTCGCGAAGATTTCCTTGAACAGTACCGTGGTCATGAAATTGATCCGGACTGGATGAAGGCATGCGCCAAAATGCCTACCAAAAACTGGCAGCGTTTCGCGGACAAATACAAAAAAGACGCAGATGAAATTCGCGCCGAAGTATCCCACGTATCGACCGCCGTGGGTTTGCCAATCGGTGAGTTCCGTCGCATCGTCAGCATCGTGCAAAAAGGCGAGCGCGAAGCCGCAAAAGCCAAAAAAGAAATGATCGAGGCGAACTTGCGCCTGGTGATTTCGATTGCGAAAAAATACACCAACCGGGGCCTCCAGTTCTTGGACTTGATCCAAGAAGGCAACATCGGCCTGA
>DGNZ01000062.1 GCA_002389175.1 Rhodospirillaceae bacterium UBA4479
CCCCCGCCAATACATCCCAGCACCATGCATCATCATCAGCAAATAATGCATGAAGCAGTTGGTTGTTAGCAGCATGGCCTGAGCAAACGCCCTTGAAACGGCCAATGACCGGGGCCCCTGCAAGGAACAAATCGCCTATAGCATCCAGCGCTTTGTGGCGCACGAATTCGTCATCGAAACGCAAACCACCTTCGTTCAGGATACGGTCTTTATCGACAACGATGGCGTTGTCTAAAGAACCGCCCTTTGCGAGTCCCGCACTGCGTAATGCTTCGACTTCGTGTAAGAAGCCGAATGTCCGTGCCTTCGCCAGTTCTTTGCAAAACGCGCCGTTGATCACCTGGGTCTGCACAGCTTGATGGTTGATCGCTTTGCTATCGAAATCGATTTCGAAATCGATCACTTGCATATCGGATGGTTCCAATGAAACGCTTCCGCCTGCGCATTCAACTTCGATGGTTTTCAACACTTTAATAACACGGCGTGGCGCATCTTGCTCAACAACACCAACTTGTTTGATTAAAGCGACAAATGGCTCAGAACTGCCATCCATGATCGGCACTTCGCCACCATCGATATCAATCTCGACGTTATCCAGACCGCAACCAGCAAGTGCTGCCATCAAATGTTCGATCGTGCCAATTGATGCACCCTGTTCATTCGCAATCACCGAACACATGCGTGTATCAACAACCCGATCCCAACGGGCAGGCACAACGCCATCCCCTTCGACATCGGTTCGGATGAATACAACACCCGTATCCACGGCTGCTGGCTTTAAATTGATTGTGATGTTCTCGCCGCTGTGAACCCCAACACTGGTGCACGAAACAGGTGACTTCAATGTTCTTTGCCAAACGATATCCGTTTTAGCGTCTACCATGTTCGTTGCATCGGTTTGATTGCGATCAAACATAAAAATGAGGTTCCTCGTAAATCCCCGAGCCAATTTTTGGCCCAATTTGTTAAACATGGTGTAGCAATCGTCGCCTGTCGTCTCAAATCAACTATTGTTTCGGTTTGTTACGTATTTTTTGTTTAATAACAATTACTTATAGGAGCTTTGTTGCAATGCAATGATTCGCTTAAATCAGCCCATCCCGCAATATGACCCAGAATCGAAACACAAAGGGCGGCCCGAAGACCGCCCTTTGCTGAAGATATGACGTTGGAGACCTATTAGTTTGCCTGTCTCCGCAGGAAAGCAGGGATATCAAGGAGATCTTCTTCCTCGTCTGTATTTTCCTGAATGCGGTCATCTGGCTCTAAACCGCCCAGCGCTTGCTGAGGTGCTGCTAGTGCACCGCCTGCTGAAATCGCAGCTGGGGCGCCTCCACCCATTGGGCGAAGTGACGGCGCAGCCTCTGACTTGTGATCAGAACCACGATCTGGTGTCACAGCAGCGGGTGTTGATGAAACAGCATCCGTTGTCCGCTTATTTCCAGTGACCTTGTTGATTGCGGCTTTGCCGGTCCCCGTTACCAATTCAAACAAGCTGCTTTTTGGCTTTCCGCTTGTTGGCTCAGCAGGTTGCTTACCACCATTTACGAGTGCCGCTTCTGCCATTGGATCCGCATTTTCAGCGACATCCGGAGCGGAGTTACCCGCGATCGCAGCAGCTGGTTTAGGAATAAATGCATCCGTTGCACCCATTTTTGGTGTCGCCGCAGGCGCGACCTCTGGTTCTTGGTCTTCAATCTTTTCTTCTACAACCACTTCTGTTGCGGCAAGGTCTTCAGATACTTTTTCTTTTGTCTCCGAAGGCACATCAGCCGGCGTCGCATCGTTATCTTCGTCCATCGCTGCGGCAGCTGCGGCAGGTTTAGGACTATCATCACGAATTTCGAACGACGCTGCGTCTTCTGTTTTGGCTTCTGTCACCTCAGCGGCGGCAGGTTTAGAACCATCAGACTCGGATGAGGCTGGCTTAGCTGACAAAACAACCCGTTGCGGGCCGACACCTGTTGGCTTGGCAGCAGATTCGTGGTCAGCTGCTGCTGATGGTTGTGCAGCGGGGACGCGCCGTACTGGCATTTCCTCGGTTGTTTCTGCCTTTGGTGCTTCTGGCATCGTTTTAGGTGCAATCGGCTCACTCACAGTCAAAACCTGTGGACGTGGCGCTTCGGCCGCAACAGAATCGATCCCTGTTGCAACGACTGAAACCCGCATCAGGCCATCAAGTTCTTTGTCGAATGCAGAACCGATGATAATATGCGCGTCTTGATCGACCTCACTGCGAATTCTGTTAGCAGCTTCGTCGACTTCAAACAGCGTGATATCCATGCCGCCAGTGATGTTAATGAGGACACCACGGGCACCCTTCATCGACGAATCATCCAACAATGGATTGTTGATTGCGGCTTCTGCAGCCTCAAGCGAACGACGATCTCCTGATGCTTCACCGGTCCCCATCATAGCTTTGCCCATCTCACCCATCACAGAGCGAATATCAGCAAAATCCAAGTTAATCAGACCCGGCATCGTCATCAAATCGGTGACACCACGAACGCCGGAATACAGAACTTCATCGGCCATCCCAAAGGCATCAGCAAATGTCGTGCTCTCGTTGGCAATTCTGAACAAGTTTTGGTTCGGAATAATGATCAACGTGTCGACGAAGCTTTCCAAATCCTGGATGCCCGCTTCAGCGATCCGCATGCGGTGTGAACCTTCAAACTGAAAAGGTTTGGTAACCACTGCAACCGTCAGGATGCCACGTTCTTTGGCTGCCTTGGCGATAACGGGGGCTGCACCCGTACCGGTACCACCGCCCATGCCTGCGGCGACAAATACCATGTGTGCGCCTTCAAGTTCTTCCATCACCTTTTCAAGGCTCTCTTCGGCTGCGATCCGCCCAACATCTGGACGGGAACCCGCACCTAAGCCTTCGGTGACATCAGCCCCAAGCTGCACGCGACGATCCGTCTTAGCCCGGATCAGCGCCTGCGCATCCGTATTGGCGACGACAAAATCGACACCTTGGAGTTCGCTTGCGATCATGTTGTTAACGGCATTGCCACCGGCACCGCCGACGCCAAGAACCGTAATTCTAGGTTTCAAGTCCGCGGCGTTATCATCGCCTGGGACACCAATATTAATACTCATGTCAGCCTCCGTTCATGTGGTTTTGCTGCGTCATATCTTCCTCCTGCCCCCGCGTGCGTGCGGAGATTTGCTGTAATGCGTTGAAAATTCATGTTTAAAAATTCTCCCTTAACCAATATCCGAGCTTGCCAATAAGGCCCTCGGGGGGGCGGTCCATATCGATGGCCGCTTCAATCGTTTGATCTGGCGTCGCCAATGCGTAGCGAAGAAGCCCCGCCGATGTGGAAAAGCATGGACCGGAAACGGCCTCGGCCAATCCATCAATAGGCTGCGGTGCTGCGATACGAACTGGATGCGCAAACACCTGTGACGCCATTTCAGAAACGCCTGTCAGTTGCGACGTGCCGCCCGTTAAAACGACGCGGCCTGCCAATTGTTCGAACCCGGCTTTTTGCAAGCGCTGCTTTACCAAATCGATGATTTCTTCAACCCGGGGACGGATGATGCCAATCAGCATTGACCGCGGGACCTGAACAGTTCCCGTCTCGTCATTTTCACCAACCAATGGGACTTGAATAACTTCGCCGTCATCAGATGCCGATGGTAGGCATGTGCCATAAAGAGTTTTCATTCTTTCGGCATGGGCGAATGGTGTCGAAAGACCACGTGCGATATCGTTGGTAATGTGATTACCACCCGCTGGGATAACGTCGGTGTGCACCAATTCGCCGTCAAAGAAGACCGATATACCCGTCGTGCCCCCACCAATATCGACACACGTCGCCCCCATGCGCATTTCGTCTTCGACCAAACAGGCTAAGGCAGATGCATACGGTGAGACGACAATGTCACCTACTTCGAGGTGGCAACGTTCAACCACTGTTTTGAGGTTCCGAAGCGGTGCCATAGCGGCCGTCACCATATGAACATTAACGCCCAGCGTATTGCCATACATGCCAATAGGGTCACGAACACCACGATTGCCATCGACAGAAAATCCAACAGGAATCTTGTGAATAATGTCACGATCATCAGGCGCTTCACCCAACAGCGACGAGGGGTCCAATAAGCGCCGCATATCATGATCGGTGATGTCGTGACCGCCAATCGCAACCTCACAGGCCACCATTTTGGATTTAGGCTTGCCCGCAGACAGGTTCATCGTAACCGTATCGATGTTGTCACCAGCCATTTGCTCTGCACGTTCCACGGCTGCCCGAATGGCATGTTCAGCCGCATCCAAGTCCACGACGGCACCGTTTCTAATACCTTTTGATTGATGACTGCCTATACCCACGATTTTGGGGCCGCTATCACCATAAGGGCCACGATCCACATTTGATTTTGCAATCAGGCAACAGATTTTGGACGTCCCTATATCCAGGACGGCTGTCAGGCCCGAGCGTGGCTTTGGATTTGTACCGTTTATCTTCATCGGCTCGCCTTCAAAGAATGGATTTCATTTCGCATCATCAGGTTTCTTGTCCGTCGGTTTTAGGGCCTGTCTTGACGATCAGGCGATCTGGGATTCGCAAGTCCAAGACGGATACATCTTTATCCAAAACACGGTGGCTCTTGTGGTATTCAGCCAAGCGAGACCAAGCCGCGTTCGCGTCATCTTCTGGAAGGCGCACATCGATGTCGCCCTTCAGGTGGATATTCCATCGCCGCTGTCCAACCCAACTGGCGGATTTGACTTGCTCCATCAAATCTGGCTGCGATCCCAATAGTGCGATCAAGGCAGCAGCTTCGTTCTGAGCTCCTTCACCAACGACCACCAGCAAATCGCTATAGCTCTCGAGGTTGCCTTCCAGGATCACAACGCCTTCGGCGTCGATCAGGTGATGTTTTCCGTTCAACTGCCAAAGGACGAGCGGCTCACGCTCTACAATGCTGACCAAGACCGTATCCGGTAGCATCCGCTCAATCGTTGAAGATCGAACCCATGGCAAGCTGTCGATCCTGGATTTTGCTTCATCGATATTAATTGCCAGGATGGGCGCGCCCCGTTCGACGTCGAGTGCATTAATTAACTGATTACGGTTGGTTTTTTGGCGACCGCTGACCATCACTTCGCGAACTTCAAAGCCCAATGACGCCGTTGTTGAAATCGCTGCGTCACGAACTTGCATGGCAAGATTAGTGATATGGCCACTCGACCATCCCCACCATCCAACACCCGAAATGGTGCCGAGCGTCACTGCAAAGATAAGCGGCGTGACCCACGCACGTCTCCACATTGGACGAACCCGCGGGCGCGGCGTAGCAAGCGACTTGCCACCGTCTTTTGGTTCGTTTTTACCCCGCCCGAAAATCATTCGTCACACCTCGCGTTATCGACCATCCACGTCACCAGTTCTGCAAACGAGATACCGGCGTATTCTGCCTGTTCGGGTATTAATGACGTCGCCGTCATCCCGGGCTGGGTATTAACTTCGAGGATACAAAGCCGATCTCCGTCGTATCGGAAATCCGCCCTGGATACGCCCCGGCATCCCAGTGCCCGGTGTGCCCTTAAGGCTAGTTCTAAACAGGTCTCATACAATTCATCATCGATCTTTGCCGGGATGACGTGTTTAGACCCGCCTGCTACATACTTAGCCTCGTAATCGTAAAAATTTCGTTCCGTTG
>DGNZ01000446.1 GCA_002389175.1 Rhodospirillaceae bacterium UBA4479
CTTTTACCCCGGCCAAATTACTTAAAATAGCTTCTTCAGTTTCTGTGTCTACGGCACTAAGGCAATCATCCAATAATAATATTTTTGGACTTTTTATAAGCGCCCTTGCAATCGATACGCGTTGCTTTTGTCCGCCACTCAAAGTGTCGGCGCGGCGTAGATACAGTTCTGGATCTTCAAGGCCTGCACGGGTCAGGGCCCGGACGGCCGCCTCATGATCCTCGGGGGAAAAGTTATAGGTCAGTGCCCGCCAAAACGGAAGGGTTCCGAGGCGTCCGCACATCACGTTCATGAGGACTGACATTCGGTTGACCAAATTGAATTCCTGGAAAATCATGCCGATATGGTGGCGTGCGGCGAGCAAGCCTCTTTTCGACAGCGACCCCAAAACCTCGCCGTCAATGACGATGTCGCCGCTAGTGGGCTGAACCAGAAAATTTAGGCAGCGCAGTAACGTCGATTTTCCGACGCCACTGGGGCCAAGTAGAACGATAAATTCGCCTTTTTTAAATGTTAGGCTGATGTTTTTGATCGCCGGATCGGCTTTTCCGTATGCTTTTGTGACATTACGGACGTCGACCATGACGTCTTCACTAGTAGGCCCATCCATTGATAAACATCTCCTCGGTCTTAATCTGTACTACCCGCCACTCCCCAGTGATAGAGTTTGGAGTTCGGTTTTGAAATTCTATTTGATGATGAAAGTCATCCCAACTAAGATCAAGGCCCGATCAAAACCACGGGCGATGTTGCGCCCGTGATCCCGATCGAACAATTGGGAAGGTATCGTCCCGTCCCTTATTGTGCCGCTTTGATTTTCTTCTTCAATTCGGCCATTTCAGCCAGATCGACAAAATCGGCGTGAGATGATGGCACGAACCCGGTGCTCGGCCAGACCTTGTAGGCATTGGCCGTTTCCGTTGGCAGGCTGATGAACGCCTTGCGGACACGGTCCAGGAACTCTTTTCCGTATTTCGACTGGATCACCATTGGCGTGTTGGGAACTTTCTGACAGCCGACGATGCTCAATTCCGCATTAATCAGTTTGTCATTTGGCTCGTCATAACGCTCCATCTCAAAAATGCCGCGGTCCTTCCAACGCCAGAAGTAGAAGTCGCCGACGGCTCCGGCATCCACTTTGTCATTCTTAACGGCCAGGAACGATGCATCGTGCTTACCTGCAAAGATTTTCCGCTTGAAATCCTTGTCTGGATTAACGCCATTCTTCAGCAGCATATACGTCGGTGCCACGCCGCCCGATGTCGATGTTGGCGAGACAAACGCGAATGTTCTGCCTTTCAAATCGGCAAAGGTTTTGATGCCGCTATTCGGCTTCGTGATGATGCAGGATTTGTAATAAGTACGCTTGTTGGTGTCCCGGTTGAGGACCAGAGGTTCAACCTCCATGCCGATATCAAGCATCTTCAGATACTGGCTGCCACCCACATAGACGATTTCCAGATGGCCAGCACGCATGGCTTCGATCAGCGCATTGTAGCTTTCCGAAACTCTGACGGTAACGGGGATACCCAATTCTTTGCCAACATGCTCGGCGATGCCGCCGAACTGCTCAACCATCAGGGTCGGGTCTTCGGCCGGTAGCAGACCAAATCGAATTTGTTTTGGCTCTTCAGCGTTCACGACACCGGCAGCGCCTGTCATCATGACAGCGGCAGCTGCGGCAATGGCTACTTTGAATATACGTCTCATTGAAATCACTCCCTATTCACTTTTAAAATGTCTTCATTTTCTTGAAGCGCCTTTAGACACGAGCGCTATTCTTATTGGTGCCATCAAATTCGATGGCGATGGTCTATTTCTTTTAGTCGTTCCATATTTTGCCACGACATGGTGACACTTATTAGTTCAACAACAAGCCTCCTCTTCTCGGTTGTCTCAATTTGGTACACCACCAGAAGATAGCCGCGGCTGAATTTCTGAATGAATTAGGTTCGGGATATCGCTGGCTGCCGGAACCAGAAAATGCGCCCCGGCCTCCGAAAGTGTCTCTTTATTGTGGGCCCCAGTTTCATAAACACCGACCGTCCAAGCGCCGGAATTGGCACCTTCCTGGACACCTGCGGTGATGTCATCGGCTTTGACCACAGCCGCGGGCGGAAAGACGTTGGCCTTATACATACAGTCATAAACCAAGAATGGTGTTGGTCTACCTCGCACATTCTCTGAATCAGCGACGACGTCAAAGCGGATGCCGAACTCCGCGGCCAGCGTGCCGTAAATGGCGTCACACGTTTCCTTGGGATAGCCGGTATCGCAGCCGACCTGAATGCCGTCAGCCTGCAGTTGGGTAATGGCGTCACTCAGGCCCTCGAACGGGCGGATCAGATCCTCGCTCACGGCGACTTCGGCCATGGTCGGCCGGAACATATCGAACATCTCGTCCACATCGTCGCCAGTCCAGGAATGGCCTTGGGTTTTTTTGAATTGCGACGCTACGTGCTCAAAGCTGAGAATGTCGACTAGGTGTTCTTTTTTGAATTTCCCCATGGGCCGTCGGATCGTTTCCCAATCCACATCCATACCAAATTTCTTAAACATCATCTCGAACACAATGACCGGGCCTTTCACAGCTAAGCCATCATCGTTGGGATAGAGGTGACGGAGATCTTGCGGCCCGTCACAAACGGTCCCTGCAATATCTAAGATCACCAGTTTGATCGGTCCGCGGTAGTTGCGAGCCATGCATTTCCCCCTGATTATTTTCTTCTTTTAAGAATTACCGCACGGATCGCTAGGTTGGACAAATCGTTATGTCCGATATTTGTTATTGATAAAATCGATAGATAGAATTTTGCATTCACGATCCTTCTTGATCGGGTCCGTAACTATTGTGCTGGCGAGCGTGGATCAATTGGGACGAGCGTGGCGATGTTGAACAGGTCTTCCATGGATTGCGCCGCGCTCAGGAGAGACGCTTCGCCGCGCGGCGGACCAATGACCTGTAACCCGACGGGCAGGCCATCCGCCGTGAACCCGCAAGGCAACGAAAGTGCAGGCAGCGAGGTCGCCGTGATGGCATAGGCAATCGTGTACCAGTCGAAATAGTTTTCAAACTCATGACCGTTGCAGCGATTTACGGCACGGATGTTCACATCAAAGGGGGCGACGATGGTCGCCGGGGTGATCAGCACATCAAAGTCGTCAAAAAATGCTGCTGCTCGCTGAGCCAGCAAGCCGCGCCCGCGCTCCGCTTCGGCCAACTTATCTGCCGTCAGCTTATACCCCTGTTCCAGGTTCCAGATGACCTCGGGCTTAACTTTGTCCCGATTGCTTTCGATGATCGGTGCTAAATCACCGACAAACTGATTGGCCCGCAAGACGTGAAATATCTCTCGCGCGTCACTTAGATCCGGAGATGCTTCGACGACTTCGGCACCCAGCTCAGACAGGCGCTGGACCGCGCGCTCGCAAATTTCAGCGACCTTACCATCCACCGGCGTAATGCCCCCAAGGTCGCGTGACCAGGCCACTCTTTTTGGCGGCCTGGGATTATCTACCGCAGCCTGATAAGGCGCGGACGGAGCGGCAAGAGAAATGGGGTCAAGCGGATGTTCGCCAACCATGGCATCAAGCATCATTGCAACGTCACCCACGTTGCGCGCCATCGGTCCTTGAACCCACAAATTGTCATAGGGCAGCCGCACCCTGGATCGCGCAACTCGGCCAGGTGACGGGCGCAGGCCGACCACAGAACAGAAGGCCGCCGGAGTCCGAAGACTGCATCCCAAGTCGGAGCCTGTCGCCAACCAGGCCTGTCCGCTGGCAAGGGCGACAGCCGATCCGCCAGACGAGCCCCCGCAAGTCATTGCGGTATTCCAAGGGTTCAATGTCTGGCCGAATATTTCGTTAAAAGTGTTCGCACCATGACCGAATTCAGGTGAGTTCGACTTGGCGATAACCAGTGCACCGTTATCTTCCAAATGCTCTACCATAACGTCGGAGCCCTCTGGTATATGATCAGCAAAAAGTGGTGACCCATACGTC
>DGNZ01000398.1 GCA_002389175.1 Rhodospirillaceae bacterium UBA4479
CAATGGATTCATGGACGGATTCAGTATCACGATCATGAATGGCGAAGATGGTGTTGTCAATGGCATCGACGAGGAGCCATCAACTGAGCTGGGCTTCAACGTTGTTCCTAACCCTGTGGTGAATGGATCGTTCGTCCTGAACTGGGAAGCATCTTCTGCCGGCCTGGTGGACATTACAATGCTCTCCATGGATGGGTCAGTGGTTGTTCAAACAACACGAAACCGCGGAGAGACCAACAACGCACAAAGCATCAATGTTGCTCACCTCGCGCCTGGCTTGTACTTCTGCCGGGTTCGACAGAACGGCCTAATTCGCACAGAGAAAGTCGTGATTCGATAGTGCCTGAAACGGCAACGTGCAGAATCAATTCTGCTTTGGATTAAAAATCCCGCAGGCCCTGTGTCTGAGGGATTCATTCATATTGCCTTCGAACCCTATTTGATTTTTATCAGCATGAGAAACAGCAATTACCGGTACTCATTTTCTGGGGCTATTTGTGGTGGTGTGGCGCGGGATTTTATTTTTCAGTTTTCGGATAAAAATGCATTGAAAGTTGGAGGGACGGGCACCGCGTTGTTTGAGTAAATGGTAAATAACTTAATTTGCGGTAGTTCCAACACTTTCATCTCATGTTAAGAAAACTATTAGTCGCTCTTAATGGCATAGTGGTCCTAATGAGTGCTCGTGCTCAAAATCAAATTGAACTTCATGTTAATCACCTTATTAACGGTGAGCACATCGTTATCGGTGATGTTTATGATGTTGAAGGAGACCAGGTCATGGTCGATCGTTTGGAGTACTACTTGTGTGAATTTGTCATCACGCATGACGGAGGTCAAATCACAGAGTTGACTGACGTGTATGTCTTGGCCGATGTGAACGACAATGGAGCTTACTCCCTCGGGGAATGGGACATCACTAACATTGAAGAGATATCATTCGGAGCCGGTGTCGATGCCGATCACAACGTGGGCATTGATCCGTCGACGTACCCAAGCGGGCACCCATTGGCGCCGCAGTTTCCGAGCATGCACTGGGGCTGGGCTTCGGGTTATCGCTTCCTCGCGCTTGAAGGGTTTGCGGGCGACAATCTGAACGCACAGTATCAAATTCATGCTCTTGGCGACAACAATTTCTTTCTCCAAGATCACGGAGTGAGCGCCGCAGAGGAAGATGGCATTGTCACGGTGTACTTGAACGCGAATTACGAGGGCCTGTTCGAGGGCCTCCCGGTCAGCCAAGGATTCATTGAACATTCCAGCTCGGGTGAAGCTACGGACGCGATGCAAAACATGCGCAACCTCGTTTTCGAAGCTGGAACGGCAATGGGTTCTGAAGAGTTGCCTGTCGAGTCAACTTGGACCGTGTACCCAAATCCCAGTTCCGCTGTGGTGTTTGTTGATGCAGCGACATCGGAAGCATATCGTTGGCAATTGATCAACATGCAGGGACAGGTTGTGACGGAAGGGATCCGTCAAGGACGCTCAGCATTGGATGTTCAATCAGTTCGCCCGGGATGTTATTTCCTTCGGTTGCAGACGAACGGCTCAGAATCTACGCAAACGAAGCGACTCTTCATTCGATAAGTTTGCGGATGTTATGTGGTGGTATATGAAGGAAAGTCAAGTCTGGCTTTGGCTCACTGCATTCGTTCTTTGTGGGGGCACGTTCGCATGCACGCCGGAACAGCAGGTGTCAGACTTGGAGCCAGTTGTTCCTTGGCGTGAAGCCCCTGAGCATTGGCCTGAAATGAATCATCCTGAGGACAATGCATTGAATGTCGCGCGATGGGAACTTGGTAAACGTATGTTCTTTGATGCGAGTTTCTCGATCGATGGTTCGGTTTCTTGTGCGTCTTGTCACCTGCCGGCGCACGCCTTTGGTTCGAATACGCCGACCTCACCTGGTGCTTTCGGTGCAGCGGGCACCCGCAATGTCCCTTCTCTCGCCAACGTAGGGTACTTGCCGTATTTCTTGCGCGAGGGTGGAGTGCCAACCTTGGAAATGCAAGCGCTGGTTCCGATTCAAGAAGCCAATGAGTTCCACCACAATATTGTGGCGATTGCGGAAGCATTGGCTGAGGATGAATCGTACATGGCGCAATGTATTCAAGCATACGGAGAAGGGCCTTCTGCATTTACCATTACCCGAGCTTTAGGAGCCTTTCAGCGCGGAATGATTGGAGGAAATAGCCCCTATGATCGCTGGGTCCAAGGCGATGAGGATGCGCTTTCAGAAGCGGCCCTTGCGGGAATGGAGTTGTTCGGAGAAATCGGTTGCGATCGGTGCCATGGAGGACATTTGTTCACAGACCACCGCATGCTGAACAATGGATTGCACGCATCATACGAGGATACAGGTTTGGAGCGCTTGACGGGCAACCCCCTTGATGTCGGTAAATTCAAAGTGCCTTCCTTACGGAATTTGGGCGTTACCGCGCCTTACATGTTTGACGGCAGTTTAGCGACGCTCGACGACGTACTGATTCATTACATGGACGGAGGGTATGGTCACCCGAATCAAGCGGAAGAAATCGCGCCAATTTCGCTTTCCACTGGCGAAATGAAGGACTTGAAGGTGTTTTTATTATCATTAACAGACAGTACATTCATAGCATGGTCAGCCTCACTCATTCCTTGATTCGGTTGTCGAAGGTGGGTTCACAGTCCATGCCTTTCATTGGCCTTGCTTTGCTTGCGCTACTGAGCCTTTCTGGCTGTAAACAAGACGACGTCGATGCCGGTCAGGTCGTGGAATTGGATGCCACACCCTATGCATTGAGTTTTCCGCAACACATTGTTGCGCCCCTGTTGCCATTGGATAATCCATTGACGGTTGCCAAAGTGAAACTGGGCCGCATGCTATTTCACGAATCGAAATTGAGCGGTGATGAAAGCATGAGCTGCGCCACGTGCCATTTGCAATCCGCGGCATTTACGGATACAGCTCAATTGAGTTTGGGCATCCGAGGATTGGCAGGGCATCGCAATGCGATGTCGGTATTTAATATGGCGTGGAACGATAACGGATTTTTCTGGGATGGTCGGGCCGAATTGCTTCGTCACCAAAGTCTTTTGCCCATTCAAGACAGCTTGGAAATGGATGAAACGCTAGGCAATGCTGCTGCCAAGCTTGCTGCGGAAGAATCATACCAGCATGCCTTCATTCGGGCATTTGGTGACGATGAGGTCACGGCCGAGCGCATGGCTTTGGCCATGGAGCAATTCATGTTGACCATCACTTCGTTCAATTCCAAATACGATCGATACCTCTCTGGCATGGAGTCCTTAACAGAGTCGGAATTAAGGGGGCTGGAATTGTTCACAACGGAGTACAATGAGTTTTTCCCCGAATTCAGCGGGGCAGATTGTCAGCATTGCCATGGTGGTCCCAACTTCTCGAATAACCAATACATGAACAACGGGTTAGATGAAGAAGGTGACATGACGGATATTGGGCGAATGGCGGTTACAGAAAATCCTGGGCACATGGGACAGTTTAAGGTCACCTCATTGCGTAACATAGCATTGACAGCACCTTACATGCACGATGGTCGCTTCAACAACTTGGAGGAGGTTATCGATCATTACAATGAAGGCTTGCACAGTTCAAGTACCCTCGATCCTGCTTTGGCAGCGACCATGTCGACAGGATTAATGCTGACTGCTGAGGACAAAGCAGATTTAATCAGTTTTCTTCATACGCTCACCGACGAGCAACTGGCAGAAGAAACTGAGTATTCTTCTCCATTCTGATCCATCTGGATCAGGTGTTATTCAAACAAGTCGAAACCGCGGAGAGGTCAACAACGCACAAAGCATCAATGTTGCTCACCTGGCGCCTGGCTTGCACTTCTGCCAGGTTCGACAGAAAGGCCTAATTAGCACAGAAAAAGTCGTGATTCGATAACCCTACTTCGCTCCAATCCGCTACGACTAAAAAGCCGATGGCAACGCATGATTCCAGTGAAAAACGTGCTTAATGCGGAAGTACAAGCCAACGTTTTCCATGCTGTGCAATTTGGGCGTTCCTGAGCCCGGCCGAAATGTCCGCGTTCAGAAAGTAAGCAGGAGACTTCTTATCTTTCGCGGTGACCATTCACCAATAATCTGGGCTATTAGATGGGATTCAATATTGTACTTGTAGAGCCTGAAATCCCGAATAATACAGGCAACATTGGAAGGCTGAGTTTGGCCTCTGGGTCTACGCTTCATCTCATTGGGCCCTTGGGATTTGAAATCACAGATACCCGGCTGAAGCGCGCTGGATTGGACTATTGGCAACACGTTGATGTGCGGATTTATCCGAATTTAGCGGCCTTTATGGCCATTCATCAGGATGCCCATTTTGCCTTTCTTTCGAGCAAGGGCACACAGCCACATTACGACATGGACTACCGGGACAACATGTTTTTGGTC
>DGNZ01000399.1 GCA_002389175.1 Rhodospirillaceae bacterium UBA4479
CCACCCCTAACCAGCGTTCAACGAGGGCGATGGCCAATCCCAGAAGAGCGGCCTCCATAACATCGCTTTTGAAAATATGACGTACAATTAAAAAGCCGGTGGCATACATCAGCAATTCGGTGACTGAATATCCGCCGAGCATGGCCAGGTCTATCTCTCCCAACGGAGCATTGGCCAGCAACTGAAACCCCAGTGCTGGCATTGCGACGAACATCATGAACTTGTTCAGTGCCATTGCTAGTTTAAATCAAAAGTTCCGCGCAGGCCGAAAAAGTACCCTTCCGCGCCAATCCCAAAAACTGGCAACACGCCGTTCAGTAATTGGTCGCGCATCACGAAATTTCCTCTGTCTTTGGTTATTATTGGCACGCGAGAGGGCACATGAGTTCAAATCTGTCACCAAGCCTCTGCGTAAGGGCGGATATCCAGCTCATGAGTCCAGCCATCGCGCTGTTGGTGGTGCAGGTTCCAGTAGGTTTCGGCAATACTGTTCGGCTTCATAAGGGTATCGGACGGCAGGCTGTCAGGGTTCTTGCCCGCCTGTCGTATCCGGTCGCGCACAAATTTTGTATCTACGCCCGCGTCAATAATAAGATGTGCTACGTGGATATTTCTTGGTCCCAACTCGCGGGCCATCGACTGTGCCAAACCCCGCAGCGCAAATTTGCCCGAGGCAAAGGCGGCATATCCCGAACTGCCGCGAACCGAGGCGGTTGCCCCGGTGAAGAAGATCGAACCTTTCTGCCGCACCACCATGTATTTAGCGGCTTCCCGCCCAGACAGAAACGCGCCGTAAGCGCACATTTCCCACACCTTGCGAAAGACGCGTTCGGTCGTTTCCAGAATTGGAAACCGAACATTGCCGCCGACATTGAAGATACAGATGTCTATTGGTCCGATATCTTGTTCGACCATTGCGAACATCTTGGTCGCTGTCTCTTCGTTGCGCGCGTCCCAGGTAAACCCCTGTGCGCTGCCGCCTGCCGCCTCTATTTCGGCAACCAAGGGCGCAAATTTTTCTCCGCTGCGGCGGCCCATCACGACATGAAACCCTCCACGCGCAAAACGCTTGGCAATGGCTGCGCCAATATAGTCTCCAGCTCCTATGATCAGACAGATCGGTTTTCTGGTCATATCGTTACCTTACTCCGCTTCAGCCGCCTGGAAGGCTGTTCTCGCCTCAAGTCGATCAGCATAGGCCGCGAGTTTAGGCAGATTGGAAAAATCAGCTCCAAGACGTCGCGCCATAATGACTGAATGCCCGGTGATCGTATCCGCAATTGTAAAGCCGCCAGCCAGGAACTCCCGCCCTTCCATATGGTGCGCGACCGCCGTAAGCGTGCGGTTCAGAAGCTTGAGCGCGCGCATCGCGATTTCGTCATTGCGGCGTTCACGCGGCAGAAGGATGGTTTCGACCACATAGTTGTTGATTGGTGGCATGATCATGCCCTCGGCATAGTGCAGCCATTGCAGGTATTCGGCAAAGTTTTCGGCCTCGGAACAGGGTGCCAGCTCAGGCGCATACTTGGCCGCCAGATATTGCGCAATCGCGGTGCTTTCGCTGATCGTGACATCGCCATCAACCAGCGTCGGCACACGGCCATTGGGGTTTATCGCTGTATAATCCGGGCTGCGCATTTCTTTCTGCCCCAGTTGGAACTTTTCAAGTTCATAGGGCAGACCAATTTCTTCCAACAGCCAAACAGTTCGTACAGCGCGCGATTGGGGTGCAAAATAGACTTTCATACAATTCCCCTTAAACATGTTCCGAATACGACAGCGCCGTAGCCATCAGGATTGGATTTGCTTGACAAGTAAAAGACTTCAACTTTAGTAGTTAGTCAATTCAAAAATTGAAGTAACATATCATGAGCCGCTCTGACCTACATTTGCAAACCTGTACCATTGCGCGCGCCGTAGCGCAGGTGGGCGATGAATGGACGCTTCTAATTGTGCGGGAAATGTTCCTGTGCACTCGCCGCTTTGATGATTTCCTACGCCTCACGGGCATGTCGTCCCACCTTCTGTCACTGCGTTTGAAAAAACTGGAAGCGCAGGGTTTGATCCGGCGCGAGCCTTATTCCGAGCGCCCGCTACGCCATGAATACTGCCTGACTGAGAAAGGTCGCGATTTGTGGACGATCATCATCGCGCTGAAACAATGGGGCGATCGTTGGTTGGGTGTCCAGGATACGCCCGTGCAGATCGTTCACAAGACCTGCGGCCAAATCACCAAACCACAAATGACCTGCCCGGATTGTGGCGAACCGATTGACGCCCACGACGCCGAGGCCAGGTTATCCCAACCCTTTAAAATAGAACGACGAGCCGCAAGGCGTGCGCCGTGAAAACTGCCAGAGGTTAAATCCATGGACTATGAAACACTTCGTCTCAAAATTGCCGGTGGCATCGCGATACTCACCTTGGATCGCAAGGACAACTCCGCCAACGCGTTGAATGCGCGCATGGCCGAAGAGTTGTTTGACGTAGGTGTGCGATGCGGGGCCCCAGACGTGCGCGCCGTGATCGTCAACGCAACTGGGAAGATGTTTTGCGGCGGCGGCGATCTTGCCGAAATGGACGCCGCTCCTGACAAACCCGCGCATCTGACCCGAATGGCCACGCTGCTGCATGCAGGGTTGATCCGGCTTGCCCGGATCGACGCACCGGTCATCATGGCCGTGAACGGAACCGCGGGCGGCGGCGGGTTCTCGATAGTATTATCTGGCGACTATGTCATCGCGTCGGAAAGGGCCAAGTTCGTCTCGGCCTATACGTCCTCCGGACTCACGCCAGACGGATCGTCGACCTACTATCTGGCGAAACATGTCGGTTTGCTGCGGGCAAAGGAGCTGATGCTGACAAACCGCGTCCTGACGGCTGCCGAGGCTCAGTCCTGGGGGTTGGTCAACAGGGTGGTGCCCCCAGAGACTGTGATGGACGAGGCCTGTGCGATGGCACAGCAAATAGCATCCGGGCCGACAAAGGCGTTTGGCGGCGTCAAAAGGCTGCTGGACACGGCATTTTCAGATGGCCTGGAAACCCAGCTGGATCGCGAGACGCGATCCATCGCCGACATGATGCGCACCAACGACGGGCCAGCTGGGATCACGGCTTTTCTGGCTAAAAAAACGCCCCGATTCGAGGGGACGTGAACCAGTCTGACGGGCAGTGTCAGTCGAAGGGCTTATTGCGGGTCCAGTCAAAAGTCCCGGTGTCCCGATCCTGCACCGCCTTTTTCCAGCCTACTTGCTCTACGCGGGCTTTGAAGTTTATGCCCTCGGGTGAATGGCGAGTGATGCCATCGAACACGGTGGCAAAGCGCTGTGTTTGGTTGATCTTTTCCTCTACTGCGGAGTTGATCACCATCTTCTGCATGGCCAGCTGGTTGATTGGCACGGATGACATCCGGGTGGCCAGCGTCTCGACTTCGGCATCGAGCTGATCGTCAGGC
>DGNZ01000388.1 GCA_002389175.1 Rhodospirillaceae bacterium UBA4479
AAATCGCCTGCAACATCAAGATCTGGCCGTGTGATGGTCGCAGCAATCGGCAGGATGCCTCCGCCCAAGGCCTTGCCCATGACCAGAATATCAGGGATGACATCATCATGCTCGCACGCAAACATGCGGCCCGTTTTTCCAAGTCCGGTCGGGATTTCGTCAAATATCAAAAGTGCGCCTGCGTCATTGCAGGCCTTTCGAACTTCGGCCCAGAACCCCGGCGGTGGAATGTAGGGAACAGCGCGGGCCGGCTCTGCGATGACCGCAGCCACATCACCTTCTTTTTCCAAAACATATCGGACGAAGTTGGCGCACGTCATTTTACAAAGTTCCAAATTCGGAACGCCGTCGATTTCGGGGTACCCATAAGGACAACGATAGCAGGCAAAGGGTGCGACATGTTCCGTCCCAGGCAGGAGTGGGCCGATGATGTGTGAGCGGAATAGTTGCTCTCCGCCAACCGACGATGCACCGAACCCAGCACCATGAAAGGCATCCCAAAAAGACACTGTCTTGTATCGTCCCGTCGCCGCCCGCGCGACCTTGATCGCGACTTCGACAGCATCAGAGCCACCAGTAGTGAACAATACTTTCGATAATGACCCAGGTGAAATCTCTGCCAGTTTTTCGGCGAGTAGCGTCGCCGGCTCACACGTAAAACGGCGCGGGGCAAAGGGCAACTCGTCCATCTGGTCGGCTATCGCTTTTTTCAGGCGCGGATGACCATACCCAATGTGATGCACATTATTGCCATGGAAATCTAAATATCGATGACCATTTGAATCTTCGATCCATGGCCCCTCGGCTTTTGAAATAACGGAAAGGCAGGGGGATGAGACAGATTGCTGCAGGAAATGCTCGGCATCCCGTTCCAAAATCTTGTTGGTGGCATCACCATGAGTCTTTGCAGCCCATTCTTCTCGTCGAGAAGATGTGTTGCTCTCGCCTTCAGACTGGGTCGGTGCTTGATTTCTAAGGTCGTTCATCGGGGTTCTGCCTTTCACATGACAAAGGCAGTGTGTCGCGCATTTTAGCTATAGGTCAAATCGTGAAATTCGATACTATTTATAGATATGAACGATGAGAAGATGATGGCTAATCGAGGTAACGCGACCCTTTAGGAATTACGGATCTCGGGACCGTAACTGTTAATTCTCCGAGCAAAAGAAATGACAGCGTTTTGCCATGAAGGTCCTGTGAGAGTGCGCTGTTTACGCCCCCTTCGAGCGCGTTATCGATCACGAAATTAAAAGCGCCCAGATTGGGTAGGTCGTATCGTGTGACGGCACTGGCGCCTTTGTGCTGAAAGAGTTCAAGCACCCGTTCCTCAGAAACCTGTACTACGAGATGAGAATAGGCGTCTTCAAGGTACGGCACGACCGAGATGTTTGATCGATTGCCTTTGTCGCCTGCGCGGCCATGCGCAACCGCGTGGAGTGGCACGGTAACAGTGTTTAAAGTCATGGCTTGATCTCCTCGGCATACACATGTGGTTCGACAGTTTGGCGTGGCACCAAGACCGAGGCCGTATTGACTTGTCCTGTGATGCTGCAGCGATATCCACCGCCGCCCGCGGGACCCGAGCAGAACAAGCTGAGGACTTCATCATTCACATATTCGGCGGTCGCTTTGTCATTTGTGCGGATCGCTGAACGGACTCGGAACTCGCCATCCAATGGCATGTTAATGGCGTCGCGGCGTGTACTTGTATCGTTATCAAACACGGCATCCACACCCATGATATCGACCCGTAGGTCATCATGAACATCATGGTTTTTGACGCGGGTACGAATGATGTCTGCGGCCATCTTGGCACGTGCAAACGCATTCGGTCCGGCGTAAATCATCTCAGCTTCGGCGAGCCATCCGCCATCGGCGGATATTGTTGTTTTCAACGTTTGTGGCGGCGGTTTCCCTTGGGCACCTGAAACACGTATACGGTCTGTGCCATCTTCTGATAATTGAACATTCGTGATATCGAGCGTGACGTCAGGCGTCAGATAAGCTGACGGATCATGCATTTCATAAAGCATTTGCTCGATGACAGTCGCACGCGTCACAAGACCGCCTGTGTTCTCAGCTTTGGTGATCACCACGCCACCGTCAGCGGTGACTTCACCGATGGGAAAGCCAAGGTTATCCATGCCGGGCACGTCTTTAAACCCTGGGTCGCAGAAATACCCACCGGTGACCTGACCGCCACATTCCAGCAAATGGCCCGCGAGCGTGCCTGCGGCGAGCAGATCAAGCTCATCTTCGCCCCAGCCGAATTCATGGATGAGTGGGCCCAACACCAAAGCCGCGTCCGTGGTGCGTCCAACCAGCACGACATCAACGCCGAGTGCCAAAGCATCAGCGACCGGGCGTGCACCCAAGTATGTGTTTGCCGCGACGATTTCCTTGCCTGAAATCGAGACGCCTTCGATGGTTTCCATCGCGCCAATATCGTCTGTCGACAAAATTGTTGTGAGATCATCACCAACCACAATCGCGATTCGCAGCGGTGGTAATTCCAGTTCTTGCGCCAGTTCATGCAGGCGCTTGGCTGCGCCTGCTGGGTTGGCTGCACCCAAATTGGTGACGATGCGGACGTTGTTTCCCATCGCGGATTTGAGGGCGAGGCGAAGATATTTTTCGAGATAGGGCGAATACCCCTGATCTGGTTTGCGCATCTTAATCCGTTGTGCAATCGCAAGCGTACGCTCGCCCATGACTTCATAGATCAAGTAGCGCGGGCCATCGCGCCGCGAGAGCGTATCGATCACAGGGAGAGCTGCATCAAGTCGGTCCCCAGCAAAGCCGGCACCGGACCCGATGTAGACAGTTTTATTTTCGGTCATCAGTTATCTCTCAGATGTTGCTCAAACGTGGCACGCACACTAGCCGGAATTTCTTCGGAGCGGTTGTTTGCGTAATTCATATAGACATAGGTTGCTGTCCCTTTGGCGCACAATTCATCGCGCTGCCAAATTTCCTCGTAAACCACGAAGCTTTTGGTCCCGATCCGGTCAATCCATGTGCGTACGACGGCATCGTGTTCGAAATAAAGCTGCGCCAGATAATCGACGTTCATATTTACCAGCGCTACTTTCCAATCTGCAAACGCCAGCGACGGGGTCAGAATTTGAAAGATCTCACGGCGTCCGGCCTCAAACCAGACGGGGACAAAGATATTGTTGATGTGTCCTGCACCATCGGTTTCTGATACACGCGGAATGATGGGGGTTTCAAACATTGCCTATGCCGCCGTCCAGCCGCCATCGACCATCAATGATGATCCGGTGACCAAAGATGATGCATCAGACGCCAGGAACACAGCAGCCCCCATGATGTCTTCGACCTGACCGATGCGCCCCAGCGCAATCTTGGACGTCACGAATGATTTGAATTCTTCGTCTTCTAACATTTGCGCTGTCATCGGGGTCTCGATAAACGTCGGACAGATGGTATTTACGCGAATACCGTGCGGTCCCAGTTCCCACGCCATGGCTTTGGTTGCACCCTCGATGGCGTGTTTCGTTGCGCAATAGACAGTGCGTTTTGGCCCGCCCACATGGCCCATCTGCGATGATATATTGATGATAGAACCGGGCTTGCCTGCGTCTATCAAGCTGGTTGCAACGGCCTTACTGAGGAAAATTGCTGAACGAACATTAAGATCGGTGACGGCGTCATAGTCTTCTTCGGTCACATCAACCAGATCGGCAGGCCGGTTGCCGCCAGCATTGTTGACCAAAATATCGAAAGGGCCATCGGTGGAGACGGCGTCTTTAGCAGCAGCTGTATCCATCACATCCAATAATAAGGCCGTGGCTTTGCCGCCGTCCTGTTTGATTGATGCCGCAAGTGCATCGATTTCAGAACCAGTTCTGGCCGCAACGAAGACTTCTGCACCCGCACCTGCCAATGCCACGGCAATGCCGCGCCCAATGCCGCGCCCTGAACCTGTGACGAGCGCACGTCGGCCATCAAGGCGAAAGCTTGGCATTTGCGGTAATTGCGACATGAAGAATTCCTTGGATTAAGTCTTTTCGACGATCCCATACGGCGGAACGTTGCTGCCACCATAGCGTCGCGCGCGAATGTTTGCTTGTTCGCCGTGTCCTGCAAAACCTTCGATGGCGCAAAGACGAGAACAATAGCTGCCAACCAGCGCCGATGCTTCGTCGGTCAGGATTTTTTGATATGTGCAGGTTTTCATGAATTTCCCAACCCAAAGACCGCCCGTATAACGCGCTGCTTTTTTTGTGGGAAGTGTGTGATTGGTGCCGATGACCTTGTCACCGAATGAAACGTTGGTGCGTGGCCCCAGGAATAATGCCCCATAATTGGTCATATTGTCGGCAAAATAATCAGGGTCTTCGGTCATGACTTGCACATGCTCATATGCCATCCGGTCCGCTTCTTCGACCATTTCGTCAACAGTATCGCACAGGATCACCGCGCCATAATTTTCCCATGCTTCGCGGGCGATGTCAGCAGTAGGAAGTATGGTGAGCTGCCGTTCAATCTCGGCCATTGTGGCTTCGGCGAGGGCACGTGAGTTTGTGAGCAATGCCGCTGGGGACGTCGGGCCGTGTTCGGCTTGACCCAGCAAATCAACGGCGCATATTTCGCCATCGACACTATCATCCGCGATCACGAGTGTTTCCGTTGGACCCGCGAACAAGTCGATGCCGACACGCCCATACAGTTGGCGTTTGGCCTCGGCGACGAACATGTTGCCAGGGCCGACCAGCATATCGACAGCGCCGATGGTCTCTGTCCCTAGCGCCATTGCGCCGACCGCCTGAATACCACCCAGGACCATAATCTCGTCGGCGCCCGCCATGTGCATGGCGGCGACGATGGCCGGGTGTGGACCACCTTCGTGGGGCGGGGCTGAGGCGAGAACACGCTTAACGCCTGCGACCTTGGCGGTCAGGACGCTCATATGTGCGGACGCCACCATCGGGTATTTCCCGCCGGGCACGTAACATCCGACAGAATTCACAGGCACGTTTTTATGGCCGAGAATAACGCCCGGCATTGTCTCAACTTCTAAGTCCTGCAGGCATTCTTTTTGCTTTTCGGCGAAGTTGCGGACTTGGGCTTGTGCAAACCGAATATCATCGAGGTCACTTTCTGAAACCTTTGAAATGGCCGCTTGGATTTCATCTTCGGTTAGGCGCATTTTTTCCGGTGCATGCCCGTCGAATTTTTCGGCCAGTTCGCGAACGGCAGCATCGCCACGCTTTTCGATATCGGCCAGAATGTGTTCGACGGTCGTGCGTACCTTGGCATCAGCCTCGGCAACGTCTTCGGCGCTCTTGCCGGATTTCAAATAAGTGATCATTTCTGGGTCTCTTTGGTGTTGGGTTAGTGAATATCGCCGCCGCTGATGGCTGCTTTGAGTTTCTCGACCGAGAAATCATCGCGCCGAGCCGCATCAAGGATCAGTTTTTCCTTGGCAGAAATCGTCGCGACGGCATCCGGAATTTTCTTCACAGCTTCTTCTGGAACAACAACGGCACCATGTTGATCGGCATGAATGATGTCACCATGGCTGGCCGTCATGCCATGCACGGTGACTTCGCAGTTGAAGTCGATGTAATGCACAAACGCGTGGCTTGGATTGACCATGCCACCCAGTATCTGGAACCCAGGCGCGCTGTCTGTAATGTCACGGAACGAGCCGTTGGTGACGCATCCTGAAATGCCCAGGCCCTTGTGGACGGCGGTGTGAACCTCACCCCAAAAAGCACCAATGCCTGGGTGTGGGTCGACATCTTCTATCAATAAAACAGCGGGGGCATCTTGGCTTTCGACATATTCGTAGTAGGGGAACCGTGCTTCCATCCCCTTGGCACCATCCGAAAGATCGGGCGTCGATGCACGAATTTTTGCGGTACGTGCATATCCGACGATGGGCGGTAGGTCGGGATCAAGAACAGCAAATGGCTCAATGGAAAAGCCCCATCCACGTCGTTCCGGGTTGGTGATTTCCAACGCGTTGCAGATGGTTGGTGTGTCCCACTGGGCCAATACTTTTAAGTCGTCGTGTGTGATAGCCATGATGTTTCCATTACGCCTTTTTGATGGTTTTCATATCTGATGCAACGCCCCGCGCGGCATCTAAGATAAATGACTGTTCTGAGGCGACGAAGAACATGCTCAATCCCATGTTGGCCAGTTCCTGTGCCTTCGTCATATTGGGAATAAATGTCATCGCGGCACGACCGTGTTTTTTGGCGGCAGCGCCGACGGTGGCCATCGCTTGCATGACTTCAGGTGCAGCCGGGTTGTTGACGCCAAGGCACACGGCCAAATCAGCGGGGCCGACGAACAATCCATCGATGCCATCGGTCGATGCGATGGCATCAATCGCCTCAACCCCTTCGGGTTCTTCAATCTGCGCAATCACGATGGTTTCTTCGGCGCTTTGTTTCAAAAGTTCGGGCATGGTCTTTGTGGTGTAGCTGGCCCAACGACTAGAACCTGCATAGCCACGACCGCCATGACCAAACCGCGACCATTTCGCGATGTTGGCGGCTTTCTCAGGGGTCGCGACATGCGGGATGACTAACCCGGTCGCGCCGCAGTCCAACGCCTTCAAGATTTCGGCGGGATTACCATCGGGCACTCGAACCAAAATGGGGAAATTCATAGCCCGCCCGATGGCCATACAGGGGTCGATGGCGGAGCGATCAAAGGGGGCGTGTTCGGCATCCAGGCACACAAAGTCCATGCCGGTCATCGCCAGGATTTCGATCATTTGCAAATTGGGCGTCTTCAAGAATGTGCCGGCAAGCATATCACCACGGAGCATTCGGGTTCTGAGGCTTTCATCTGTCATATTGGTATACTCCGTTCTTTAATTTTTGAAGGTTGCGATATTGGTCAGTTCAGCTTGGTTTAAACCCAAATTCCCTGCGGTATCTATGATGCTTGTCCATGTCGGCGCGGCGATATCGAAGCCGTTCGCTTTGCGATCTTGCCGTGCTTTGCGTTCTGGGTCGCCGGGAATCATAACCGGTTTTTCGGGGTCTGCAGGGCGTGCTGATCGGACATAATCAATGTAGTCGTTGACGGCATCGCCAAAATTATGCCCGTCATCCAATAGGTCTGACTTGATGTAGATCGACAGCATGCCGTTGTGTGTCTTCGTGCCAGGTCCCGTTGTCGTGGATCCGGTCAATGCACCCGCGAGCAGTTCGCACGCCAGCGCCAAACCCGACCCTTTATGATCGCCCATTGTTAACAAGGCGCCAGGGCCCGCCCGTGGGTCTGCAACTTCGCCGGGGGCAAGTGGTCCATAAAGAACGGATGGGTCTAGGGTTGGTTTCCCATCACCATCAATCAGGGCGCCTTCTGGAGGCTGTTTACCGCCGCGAAGGGCGACCAAAACTTTACCTTCGGCGACTTTCGAAGTCGCGAAATCCAAGATGAAATCGTCACCATTGGGATTGCACACACCGACAGTTACGGGGGCAGTGGAAACCCGGCGGTCAGCCGCGCCAAAAGGTGCCACCAGCATACTTTGCGAGACATTCGTGAAGTGGATAGAAGTTAAGCCCGCGTCGCAGGCACGCTCTGCCCAAAACCCAATACGCCCGAGATGGCCAGCCCGTCGCAGGCCAACGACGGCAACGCCGTGTGATTTTGCTTTGGCGATACCGGCATCGACGGCCTCTTGCCCGACGACTTGGCCAAATCCCTTGTTGCCATCCATCAACAAAAACGCGTCACCATCCAACATAAGGTCGGCAGATTGTCCAAATTTTAGGTTCCCAGTATTTTCCCACATCACATAGCGCGGAATGCGGACCACGCCGTGGCTGTCATGCCCGGATAAGTTTGAATTCACCAGATTGGCTGAAATGGCATGCGCTTCGTCAGGACCAGCGCCTGCAGCGATGAAGACGCGTTTGCCCAGTTCGGTCATGCCGTCAGCTGAAACGCGTGTGGGTGTGTCGCCGCTCATGATGCTCTTAATCCTTCTAAGTTAAACGTGCAGTCATCACGAAGAACGCCATTGAATTGGTCGATGACATTTTGTGCTGACATTTCAGCCATTGCGATCGCTGCTGACATCGCACCCGCCCCATTATGAGGGGTCATCACCACATCAGATCGTAAAATTAGGGGATGGTCAGGCGTTGGAGGTTCGACATCCATGACGTCCAATGCTGCGCCTCGTAGATGCCCAGACTCCAGTGCACGTAAAAGCGCATCATCGTTCACGACACCACCTCTGGCGCAATTCACCAAAATGCTGCCAGGCTTCATTACGGCAAGTTCATCGGTAGATATGATATGCCGGGTGCTGTCGTCTAACGGCACATGTAATGTCAGAAAGTCTGCATCTGCTAATTCAGGTCTAAAATCGTCGACGCCTTTGCACCCCATTTCGGCGGCAAGGTCTGCATCAAGTTTGATATCCGCGACAACAACTTCCATGCCGAACGCTTTGCAGAGTGGGGCGACCAGTTTGCCGACTCGACCAAAGCCAAGGATGATAATTTTTGCACCGTGAAGGTCACATGCCCGATAGTTGTTTCGCTCCGACCAGCGCCCGGATTTGACTAGATTGTCGAGGAGCGGAAGCTCACGCGCCGCTGCCAGCATCAGCCCCATTGTATGTTCCGCGACTGATCTTGCATTTGCACCCGAGGCGATTGCGACAGGAATATTTCGTGACGTGAGATGTGCGACATCAATACTGTCGCAGCCCACACCATGTCTGGACACGACTTGGAGTTTTTCTGCGCCTTTTAGGATATCTGACGTTAAGAGAGCTGATCTTGCGATGATGGCATCAACATCTTTGACTGCTCCGCTCAATGTTTCTGGCTCAATGTTATCGATACGAACAATTTCAATATCTGAGCATGCATTCAGGACGTCGGTCCCGCGTTCATGCATATGTTCTGTAATAAGAACTCGTTTCATTGTTTCCTCAGTTTTTAAATTATTCAGCGACCGATTGATCGTCAGAGAAGTATTTGTTCTTAAGAAGCGTTTGGCTTTCGTAGATCGAACCAACTTTTTCGGGTTCGGGGAATGGCAACCGAATGGGGGTTGAGACGGTTCTGGGTTCGTTGGTTGGCTCGCCTGAGATCATCGTATCGACATAGTTATCCCAAGAGCCGACGCGCCCCATGCCGCGTATGTCCCAGGCATCAGCAGCGGCTACTTGATACAGCATTAATCGGCGATCTTTGCCTGATGTGTTCATGCCTGAGCCATGAACCATCCGGACATGATGAAAACTGCATGATCCTGCTTTGCCTGTGATGGGAACAGCAGAATTCAAATTTACGTCGCATTTATCTGGGTCCATGGCACCGACGAATCGTCCATCTTGATGATGATCGAATGTCGGTCCCTTGTGTGAACCGGGGATGCATAGAAGGGGACCATTGTCTTCTGTCATGTCATCTAACATGACACCAACGGCCAAGACATCGTCATTGGTGTGCGGATAAAAAGCCCAGTCCTGATGCCATTCGACAGGTGATCCGAATTTTGCTGATTTGAGATTTATTTTTGAACCGTGCATTCGTAAATCATTGCCGATCAGTGCACGAAGGACTGCCAATAGCTTCGGGTGCTTACCCATGCTTCGATAGACGGGATGATTTTCAAAAGGGCTTTTGATACGCCTGACTTTTGGCGCATCCGGCGCATGGCTCGGCTCTAAATCCAGAATTTCAGTATGATCAGTGAGCCCGCGCGCGCTCTCTATCAATTCGTCTAATGTTTGGCGCATTAAGGCCAAATCTTCAGTTGAGAAGATGTCTTCGACCACGACAAAACCATGCTCGTGATATGCGCGTACTTGTTCTTCAGTGATAACGTCTTGAGTTGTCACGGTGTTTACTCCGAGCTTAGGAAGTAATTGGGATATAGATCTCGAATTTGATCAACGATGGCTAATGACTTGCCCAGATGCATGCGAACGGCAGCTTCAGCTGCCTGGGTATCGCGCTTTTGTAACGCAGCGAAGATTTCACGGTGTTCTTCAACAACGATTTCTCGCCGTTGGTGTTCGCGAAGGTAAAGGCCGCGAATGCGATCATAATGTCCGCGTCGACGATCAAGCAGTTGAGTAAGGCCTTTGACACCTGCGAGCTGAAACATTTCCAAATGGAAACTATTGTCTGCATGTTTAAAAGCAGTTTGATTTCCTGCATTTAACTCAGTGACCTGGCGTTCCATCCATGCATTCAGTTCTGCTAAGCCAGAATCATCAATTTCTTTGCACAGAACGCGCGCGACCTCGATCTCAACGCTCAGACGCAGGAAGTGCACCTCTTGCGCGCTTTGAATATTGATCAAAGACACGGCTGTGCCTGATTGTGGAATGATATTGACGAGATCTTCTTCAGCTAAGCGTAACAGTGCTTCACGGACAGGGGTCGGACTGACGTTAAATCGTTCTGCCAGAACGTTTTTTGCAACGGGTGAACCTGGTGCAAATTTCAAGTTGATGATGAGATTTCGTAGATCTTCATAGACGTGGCCGACTGCCGAAACGCCCGGTTTGCGGACAGAAGGCCGCCAATTCATTTCCGGGAGTGTCGCCGCTGAATCTGGCACGTCTAAACCCATTTCCCCATTTTGTGCACCCTTGGCAACGAAGCCCACCGTTCAAAGTGTGCTATAATCAAATATCTCTTGACTGAAATACTAATATATTAGTTACTCGGGTTGTCAAAAAAATTCGTTCGTTAGAAACAATACGATGGGAGAACATCCGTGATTAAAAAGACACTCGTAGCGATTTCGTTGGGTGCCTTGATGCTTACGGCGTCGGGGGGAGACATCCAAGCCAAGACGCTCAAGGTCCAGGCTAGCTCGAAAGCTGGTGACTGGGCGCACCGCTTCATGACCGATAATTATGCGCCCAAATTGGGTGCCATGACATACGGCAACGTCAAAATCGACGTGCTGCCGACAAAAGCTGTCGTGCCTCACCGCGAAACGATTGATGCCGTTGCAAATGGTATTCTTGATGGTGACCTGAATGCGGTTTCATATTTCTCGGGTCGTGATGCGGCTTTCGCCATCATTGGTGATTTGATCGCTGGTTACGATACGGTCGATCAAGTGCGTACCTTCTGCAACCACGCAGGTGGTAAAGAAATTCTGCAAAAGCTCTATGACAAATATACAAAAGGCCAAGTCCATGTTGTTGGATGTGGTCCTTACGCCAAAGAAGCTTTTGTCTCGACAATTCCAATTAATACAGTTGCAGAGATGGAAGGTGTGAAAGTTCGCTCACCTGAAGGTCTCGCCGCTGAAGTGTTCCGCCGTGCAGGCGCTGCACCTGTGTCTCTTCCATTCTCGGAAGTTTACACAGCGCTTGAGAAAAAAGTGATCGACGCTGCTGACGCATCAGCACACGTGAATAACCACGCAAGTGGCATGTACAAAGTGGCGAAATTCCCAATCTACCCGGGCATTCACTCCATGGCTGTTCTGCAGTTCATCGTGAACAAAAAAGTCTGGGACAAATTGGGCCCAGAAGGTCAGACCGCTCTCGAAGTTTGGTATGCAGCTGCTTATGACGCGATGCGTCGCGAAGCTGATCTTCAAGATCGCAAGATCGCTGCTGAACAAAAAGCAGGTGGTGATATAACTGTGATTGATTGGTCGAAAGAAGAGCGTGCAAAGTTCCGCAAAATTGCGGTCGGTGCATGGGAAGATTTCGCTAAGAAATCACCGTTGGCTCAAGAAGCCCTAGACGCGCATGTAAAATACATGAAGTCAGTTGGCCTCCTAAACTAACTCCCTGAGGATCAGTCGCGCCGTTAAAGGCGCGGCGGTTCTCCTCCGTTAGCATTCTATAATTTTTAATCTTGTTCTTTGGGGGCGAGGCGATGTCCGATATTACGGAAAAGATGGTTGGTGCGCCGATCGGTACGGCGTTCAATAATACCGTCGATCACTTTAGTCGCTTCCTCGGCTTAGCTGTTGGGAACCTCTATCTGTTCGCGGCTTTCTGCACCATGTGGGAAGTTATTGCGCGCTACGTTTTCCATTCTCCAACGCAATGGGCGTTCGAGGTTGTCATGGTCTTGTGTGCGTCCGCCTGGATGCTATCAGCCGGTTTTGTCACCTTAAAGAAACGTCATATCGGCATTACTGTCTTCTACTTGATGGCATCCGAACGGACCCGCTGGTGGCTTGATTTGTTCGCCATGGTGGTTGGTGTATTTGCGCTCTACATGATGGTGTCGGACACGATGATCCGCGCTCTAGAAAGTATCGATCTGGTGGAGCGAGGAGGCACAGCTTGGAATTCGCCACTGCCGATGGTTATCAAAACTGTTCTGGTCACAGGCTTGTTCGTTTACCTCGTCCAGCTTCTTGTAAATCTCAGCCGTCACTTCCGAACACATTTTTTTCAGGTCATGGTCTATGCCGTTCTTGCACTGATCTGTGGCCGATTGCTGATTCAGCTTTTCGCACATTACGGTGGCGTCGACGGCATGTTTGTTGGGTTTGAAGACTCGATGACAGAATTCAGCGGCAACTTCTTTGATACGTTCCACATTGATAGAGAAGAAATTGGCATTGCGACGATTTCACTTGGGATTGTTGCGGCACTTCTCGCGCTGATGATGACAGGTATGCCGCTCGGCATCGTGACGCTGATCATTTCCGTTATTTGTGCTCTTTTGTTCTACGGTATGCAGGGCATGTACCTGGTGTCGACGAACGCCATGGACTTGTTGGAAAAATATCCACTGGTCGCGGTGCCATTCTTCGTGTTGATGGCATCAATTCTGGAGCGCGCAGGGATTGCGCAAGATCTCTTCGACGCGATGTCGATATTAGCAGGTGGTCTGCGCGGTGGAGTGGCCGTGCAAACGACAGTTGTTGCCGTCATTCTGGCTGCCATGTCCGGCGTTATGGGCGGTGAGATTGTGATGCTTGGTCTTGTCGCCTTGCCGCAAATGCTCAGGCTTGGATATGACCGAAAACTGACCATCGGATTGATATGTGCTGCGGGTGCATTGGCGACGTTGATACCCCCGTCCATCGTCATGATCGTTTATGGTCTAAGCGCCAATGTTGGCATTGGTGATTTGTTCTCAGCGGGTTTCACGCCTGGTCTCATGCTGGCGACGTTCTACGTTTCGTACGTTCTCATTCGGTGCAATATAAATCCATCATTGGCTCCAACAGCGGCGGAAATTGAGGCAAAGACGGGCGAAAAAACCAAGCTTGGCAAAAACCAGATTTGGGCTGTTGGAACTTGCATCGCGCTTATCTTCTGCGTGATGGGTTCAATCTACGGCGGGATTACAAGCGTTACCGAGGCCGCTGCTGTTGGCGTGTTTGGTGCGATCTTGGTCGCTGCAATCCGCTTCCAGTTTAGTTACGCCCTGATCCGTGATTGCCTTGCGAACACGATGGCTGTGGTCGGAACCATCATTTGGTTGATCATTGGCGCTGTCGCATTTGTCGGTCTCTATAACTTGATCGGTGGCGCGGACTTCATGCGCGATCTGATCAAAAGTACAGGTCTGGGTGCGATGGGAACCATCTTTGTGATGATGGCCATCCTGGTGATCCTTGGCACGTTCATGGAATGGATTGCGATTATCTTTATCACCGTGCCAGTTTTCGCACCGGTTGTCCGTGACTTGGCCCCCGAATTGGGGATGACACCGGAATGGGCGGCCGTATGGTTCGGTATCTTGTTCGTGATGAACATTCAGATTTATTTCCTTAGCCCGCCATTTGGGCCCGCGTGTTTCTGGCTGAAGTCTGTCGCCCCAAAAGACGTGACATTGCAGGAAATCTTTATCAGCGTGATTCCATTTATCTTTTTACAGATTACCGGGATGCTGTTGGTGATGTTCATTCCGCAGATCGCTCTTTGGTTCCCAATGTGGCTGACTTGATAGGAGTTCAAAATGGCAGATCCTGAATTACACGACGACTTAGAAGGCCACGCGGCAAATGAAAGCGACCGTTACGGCATTCTGCCGGGCATTGCTGGTGTTTTGATTGGTGTTTGTGTCATTGCGTTTATGTTCGCGGTTGCAGACGGTTTCCACTAAGCCATGAGCGAACGAAAAAAGAAGTCGTATAGCGACCTACGCTCCAGCAAATGGTTCGCCCCTGATGATCTAAGGTCATTCGGCCATCGATCCCGAGCCATGCAAATGGGACTGGATAAGGCTGATTGGGAAGGCAAGCCAGCAATTGCAATCATCAATACATGGTCTGATATCAATCCGTGTCACGCGCACTTTAAGCACCGCGCAGAAGATGTCCGAAAGGGTATTCTACAAGCGGGTGGGTTTCCCATCGAATTGCCTGCAATGTCATTGGCCGAGCAATTCGTTAAGCCAACCACGATGCTTTATCGGAATTTCTTGGCAATGGAAGTCGAAGAACTCATCCGCTCGCACCCTGTCGATGGGGCAGTGTTGATGGGTGGGTGCGATAAAACCACACCCGGTTTGGTGATGGGCGCGATTAGCGCTGGCCTGCCGATGATCTATATGCCGGCGGGTCCGATGCTTCGCGGAAACTACAAAGGCAACGCGTTGGGTAGTGGCTCAGACGCATGGAAGTATTGGGACGAACGTCGCGCAGGCAATGTTTCTGACCGCGAATGGACGGACGTCGAAGCGGGGATCGCCAGATCATACGGTCATTGTATGACGATGGGCACGGCATCAACCATGACTGCCATCGCCGAAGCGCTGGGATTAACATTATCTGGCGCGAGTTCAATTCCTGCTCCCGATTCCAACCACATTCGTATGGCGACTGCGACGGGGCGGCGAATCGTCGATATGGTCTGGGAAGATTTAACCCCTGATGAAATCCTGACCCGACCCGCCGTGGATAATGCGGCAACTGTTGCGATGTCGATGGGATGTTCGACCAATGCTGTCATTCACTTGATCGCCATGGCACGCCGTGCGGGTGTCGGTTTTTCTCTAGAAGATTTAGACGTCGCATCACGACAGGTACCCGTTATCGCCAACGTTCGCCCCAGTGGCGATACGTATTTGATGGAAGATTTTTACTACGCAGGTGGCCTGCGTGCTTTGATGTCTGTCCTGGCTGAGAAACTGGATATGAACGTCAAAACTGTTTCTGGTGCGACGCTGGGTGACGATCTAGAAGGTGCCGAAGTTTATAACGACGACGTCATTCGTCCGATTGATAAACCTTTGTATCACGAAGGCTCACTCGCTTTGCTGAAGGGTAACTTGGCACCAGATGGATGTGTCATTAAACCTTCTGCCTGCGACCCTAAATTCTTTAATCACCAAGGACCGGCTTTGGTCTTCGATAGCTATCCCGAAATGAAGGCTGCTATTGATGATGAGAATCTGGACGTCACGGCAGACCATGTGATGGTGCTCAGAAATGCAGGTCCGCAAGGCGGGCCAGGGATGCCGGAGTGGGGGATGTTGCCGATTCCTAAAAAACTCGTCAAAGAAGGTGTGCGCGACATGTTACGGATGTCCGATGCACGGATGAGCGGCACCAGCTATGGTGCATGCATCCTTCACGTTGCTCCTGAATCCCACATCGGTGGACCACTCGCACTTTTGAAAACGGGTGATATCGTAAAGCTGGATATTCCTAATCGCAGCATCGACATGCTGGTGGATGAAGACGAACTCGCGGCGCGACGTGCGGCATGGACTGCGCCAGCGCCTAAGTTTGCGCGTGGATATGGCTGGATGTTTGCCCAACACATTAAGCAGGCAAACGAAGGATGTGACTTCGATTGCCTTGAGACTGATTTTGGTGAAGCCGTTGGCGAGCCTGACATTTTTTAACGGAGCGATCATGTCTGTTGGAACTCTCAAAAATGAGACCCGCGAAATGCTGATGCATGTCAGCACGGCCACATTGACCACGGCATTGTTTAAACGCGGGTTGCGCAATCAGTTCATTCAGAATGTTCAGCCGTTGTCGGCCAAGGGTAAGAACATGGTCGGCCAAGCGTATACCATGCGCTATATCCCGGCGCGTGAAGATTTAAATCCGATTTCAGTGTTTAAGGACCCGGCCCATCCACAGCGTGTGGGGGTAGAGGCGATACCACCAGGGTGTGTGCTGGTGATGGATAGCCGTAAAGATGCCAGGGCGGCGTCCGCGGGCAGTATTCTTGTGACACGGATGATGAAACGGGGCGTCGAAGGTGTTGTAACCGATGGTGGGTTCCGTGATTCGCCCGAGATCGGGCAAATGGATATTCGCTGTTATCATCAACGCCCGTCCGCACCTACCAATCTGACACTTCATCAAGCGATTGAACTCGACGCGCCGATCGGATGTGGCGACGTTGCTGTTTTTCCAGGTGATGTGATGGTTGGTGATGATGAAGGAGTAGTCGTTGTCCCGTTAGAGATGGCCGACGATATCGCTGCTGAAGGTCGTGAAATGACAGCCTATGAAGACTTTGTCATGGAGCGGGTTCAAGCCGGAGACTCCATTGTCGGCCTATACCCCGGTACCAAAGAAGAGACCCAAGTTGCATTTAAAGCATGGCGTGAAGCCAATAGCCGCTAAACTCTTTTAAGATTGATAGGCCACTTGCGTTCTTTCTGATTCTTTATCAGTGAAATTTTGGTGTATAATTCCCATGATAGCCATTGGTGGGGGTGAATACGTTGTTGAGTGATCGTCAAAAAAAGTTCCGTGCTGCGTACCGCGCTAAAGTTGCGGGTTGGTATCATGGGCCGGTCCATGTGTTGGTCATATATACGATCGGCATCACAGCGATCTGGATTTACGCACAGTTCATTACAAACCCAACCTGGATTGAATGGCTGATTGTTCCTGTGACGTTACTAATGTGCAATATTTTTGAATGGTTCCTACATAAATATGTGATGCATCGACCACATACGACACCAGGACTGCGTGCAATTTACGAACGACATACGTTGAACCACCATCAGTTCTTCACGGATCAGGAAATGCGCTTCCGTGATCACATGGATTGGCGGGTCACATTTTTCCCGCCCTATGCGCTGGTCGTATTTATTTTGATGTCGTCACTGGGTGTTGCTGTGCTGCATGTCGTAGCGACACCGAATGTTGCGTGGCTGTTTATCTCATCCACGACCGCCATGTATTTAATCTATGAGTTCATGCACTTTTGTTGTCACGTCGATGAAAATTGGTTTGTGCGTTGGTGCCCGCTGGTCAACACACTGCGCCGCCATCATACAGCCCATCACAACGAAAAAATTATGATGGAAAAGAACATGAATTTGACGTTTCCCATCGCCGATTGGATGTTTGGCACATCTGACCTGAACCGAGGGCTCATCGGGCATTTATTCAACGGCTACGATACAACTCACCTTCGCGGCGACTTAGCGACAACGCCTTTGCGTCCCGACGAAGCCGCATCGTCACCTTTGGTAGCTGAATAAGTTTGATAGACCGGATTTTACTATGCCTGTAGGGATAAAGATCGTTATTTCACTTCTCACCGTCCTAGTGGTCGGTGGGTTTTCATACATGCAGTTGGGTGGCGCCAACCACAAGGTTGCTTATACAGGATTCGCACTGTTGGTCTTGATGCTGTTGGCCATGTGGATTTTTCCTGAAACTGGAAAAGTTAAACGCTAGGCACGTGTGCTCAGCCTGCCGCCGCATCCAATGGCTTTAGGGCACCTTTTTCTTGATCATCTAGTTGATCAAGAAGCCCAGTTTCCCATTCCAAATAGCGCCGCGCCGCATCCAAGTTGCCGTCGTGACGATCATGCACAAAGAACAGATAATCGATGCATTCTTCTTCTGAAGGGGCATTGGATGTTTCGACAACATTTATGCCGACCGAGCGCCATGCATCGGGATCAGAGACGATAATGTCGCGAGGTGTTTTCCCCGTTAGTGATTTGAACTCATTGATAATGCCCAAAATTAGCATTGCGGACTGTCCGACCAGCACAACGTCTGTTGGATCATCTATCGCCAATTGATCCAAGCGCGCACGTGTCGCCCAGATTGCGCCTTGGATATGACCAGCGCGGTAATCCATACCATTTGATACATCGATAATAGTAGCCCCCGCATCAACGCGTGATTTGAGGGTCGCGAGATCAATGGTATCGACATTAGGTTCCGGTTTATCGTTTGTACTTTTGGTCTCATCGCGGGGTGTATCGGTATTCAGAACCCAAACCTGATGACCCATGCCCGCCAGTAAAATAGCGGTTGTCGTGGCACGCAATCCATTGTCGCAGGTTAAGATAATGCGCGCATTTCGAACCGCGAGCTGCTCGTCTGTGGCCTGAATGAGTTGCCCGCCAGGTGCACTATGCGCACCAGCAGCGTGTCCCACTGCATATTCTTCTGCACTGCGAACATCAAAAAGGTAAGTGCTTCGATCAGGTTCAGTTCGCCATGCTTTTACATCTTCGGCCGACACTGTTGGAATACCATAATCCTCGCGAAGGTTTGCCGCCTTCGCACGGCCAGCTTCCCACGTTTCACTATCGGGGATGGGAAGTGTTCCAGGCTCGGCACCATGAACAAGATTAAACCCGGATAACCGCCAGCCCTGGGTGCCATTTCGAAGCGCATATATTGGATTTGGAATATCCAACATATTCAGTATTTCCGCCCCAATAATGGATCGTGTGCGGCCTGCGCAGTTCACGACCACAGTGGTTTTTGGATCAGTGCATAGCATGGGTATTCGGTAGCCCAACTCAGCGTTTGGACATGACTGTGAATTCGGGATCGTCATTTTATTGTATTCACGGGGTGTTCGGCCATCGAGTACAATCATGTCTTCGTTTTGTTCAAATTTTTGGTTCAATTCCTCGGCCGAAATTGACTGCGTATCAAAATGATGTTCGACCAATTCACCAAATGTCTTGGATGGAACGTTCACGCCCTTGAAATGGGTATATCCAGCAGCCGCCCATGCGGGCGCACCCCCATCCAAGATAGACACGTCCTTGTAGCCCAAAGAAACAAGTACGTTGGCCGCACGCTCTGCAACGCCGTCACCATCATCCATAAGAACACAGCGGACTGCCAGACACGGCATCAACCGAGGTGCCAAATGCTCAATTTGGCTATAGGGCACATGGACACTAAAGAACGGATGTCCTTCACCATATTGCCCGTGTTCCCTGATATCGAGGAAGGCAATCTCTTCGCCATCAGTTAAAAGCGGTTTGAGTTGCTTGGCCGTAATTGCATTCATTGATCTGTCCTGATGGTCTCGTGATAAAGGCATTTTAAAAGCTTTAGAAACAAACGGGTTGGGCACTTAAAATTATCCTAAAACCAACCGTTAACCAACGTTATGGGCTGTTTATTTTCAAGAACTTTGCAGCTGATATAGGGATTTCGAAGGGTGTCGTCGGAAAATTTTGTTTTCTGCAAGGCATCCTCCCTACATGATACAAAGAGGCGCTCTAAGCTTCGATTGTTTATGCATGCGATGAGGAAATGTAGGTGAGTACCGTAGATCAAGTGGCATCAACGAATGAAAATGAACGAATGCGATTACGCGTCGTCAAAACGCAGTACGAAACGAAAGGTATCGTGACCTTTGAATTGCAAGATCCAAATGGTGCTGCTTTACCTGCATTCTCGGCCGGGGCGCATATAGATATATGGATATCTGTTAATGAGTGTCGGCAATACTCGCTCTGCGGCGCACCAGATGATGTTCACACTTATAAAATTGGCGTTCAACGAGAAGATGAAGGTTCCGGTGGTTCGATTTGGGTACATGAACATCTAAGTGTCGGTGAAATCATCGAGACATCTCTTCCACGTAATTTGTTCCCGCTTGCGAGGGATGCCAGTTCCCATCTTTTGTTAGCTGGTGGTATTGGCGTGACACCCCTGATTGCCATGATCCACGAGTTGGAAGCAAGTAACGCATCGTATGAGATGCATTTCTGCTCACGCTCGGCTGACAGAACGCCCTTTATGGAATTCCTGACACCCCGCATCGAAGCAGGGTATGTGCATGTTCATCACGATGAGGGAGACCCTGCTGCAGGACTTGATATCGCAGCCCTTTTACATGACCAGCCTGATGGTGCGCACTTATATTACTGTGGACCTATGGGGTTCATGGCAGCAGCAAAAAATGCTTCGTCGCATTGGATCAAGGGAACTGTACATTTCGAATTTTTCTCATCGCCAGAAGATGATGAGGCCAATATTGAGACGGCAAATACCGCGTTTCAGGTTAAATTAAAAGATAGTGGCGAGGTTTTTGATATTCCTGCAGATAAAACGATTGTCGAAGTCCTGCGCGAGAATGGCATTCCTGTGGACACCCAATGTGAAGACGGTTTTTGTGCGACTTGTATGACCCGCTATGTCGCCGGAGAACCAGAGCATCGAGATTCAGTTTTGGACGATGATGACCGGGAACAATTTGTTTTGATTTGTTGTGCACGATCCAAAACACCTTTGTTAGAATTAGACTTATGACTTGGCAGATGTTGAGAGGACCCGAAGCATGAACAATGTTGTCGCGAGCAACCCTTACCGGAGCGTCAAGAATTGCTGGTACGTCGCAGGACTTTCCAAAGAGTTCGAACCCGGCAAATTGACGGGTCACAAAATTGCCGAACGCGTAATGGTGATATGGCGTAACAAAAATGGTGAGGTGACCGCGCTTGATAATCGCTGCGCCCACAAGCGGTTTCCGCTATCCGAAGGACGGTTGATGGAAGACGGCACGCTGGAATGTGCCTATCATGGTTTGTGCTACGACACGTCTGGCAAATGCGTGAAAATACCATCCCAACCTGATCAACCGATCCCCCCCCAAGCCAAGGTCAATCGCTTCCCCGTTATTGAACAAGATGGTCTGGTTTGGGTATGGCCCGGTGATCCTGAGCTTAAGGATTCTCGCAAACCGCCACGGACCCCAGAACTCGGCGATCCCGCGTTTGAGAGCATTGATTCAGGCCCGATGAAAATTCCAGCGAACTATTTGTTGCTGATCGAAAATTTGCTCGATATCACGCATTTTTACCCACTTCACGATGGCAATATCGGGGACGAGGAAAATAGTAAAATTCCCGTTCAATACGAAGAAGGCGAAGAAGACGGTAATAAGTACGTCATGACCATTCGTGAGGTTGAAAACTACAAACAGCCACCGTTCCTTGCCGACTGGTTCGTTTATGACCTTGTGGATCGTCTGCACACTCACAAAATGGTCAGCCCGGCGCATACGCGTGTTCAAATGCGTAATGCGCCTCCTGGTGAATTGAATACTGACAAAGAACGCGGCTATACGCTTTATCATTTCCACACGCCTGTCGATGACCGGAACCACATTTGGTGGTGGTGTGTGAACAGTCGCGCGGATCATATGTCGGGTGGCGATCCCAATGTTTCTGCCGCGCAACGGGTTGCAGGTATGTTCCCGTCCGTGGTTGCCGAAGATCATTGGGCGCTGGAAAAACAACAGCAAATGTTCGAGGTGCCTGATGATGGGTATTCGGAATTGTTCCTGAAACCGGATAAAGCCCTGCGCCGCGCCCGTCAGATTTTCCTGCAGATGTTGCGGGCCGAAGACGCCTGATTCTACTGATACCTCACATTTGAATCAGGCGAGCGCTTTGCGCAAAAAGACTCAGGTTTATTTTTCTAAAGCTGGGCCGGAAAATCACCGTGTTTTAAAAGATAAGACGCCAATCCGCCTTCGTTTAGAATCTCAATCATCATGGAGGGCAGGGCCTCTCCGTTCAGAGTTTCGTTCCGGGTTACATTGGTCACGCACAGCGCATCATCTCGGTTCTCGATCGACAATGTGTCGCCTTCATAGATGTTTTCAGTCGGGCATATAACGGGAAGAAGACCATTATTGATGGCGTTACGGTAATAAGCGCGCGCAAAGCTGGGCGCGATAACACATTTAATACCAGCAGCGCGGACAACCGTCACGGCGACTTCCATCGCGGACCCACACCCGAAATTGTTGCCAGCAACGATAATGTCATTTGGGGCCAAAGATTGACCAAACTCAGCATCGTAGTCTTCGAAGATGAACTTGCGAAGTTCGTCTGGGTCAATGGTAACGCGCTTGCGCCGAGACGAGATGATGTAATCGGTATTGATATCTGTACCAACTAAACGTGCGCGACCTTCGATGGATAAAGATGTCATGGCAGAAGACTCCGCGGGTCGGTGATTTCACCCGTGACTGCAGCGGCAGCGCATGCTTCTGGAGAGGCTAAGAATACCCGCGCCTTGGCATTGCCCATTCGACCGGTGAAGTTCCGGTTGGCTGCGGATATCACGACTTTTTCGTCACCAGGAATGGTCCCGCATGTACCACAACACGACCCGCATCCAGGCGTCATGATTAAAGCGCCAAACTTAACAAATTCTGCCAACATGCCATTGCTCGCAATGTCACCGTATACACGGTCCGATGCAGGTGTGACGATCAATTGTACACGGGGATGCTTGCGCCCCCCGGCTTTTAGAATATTTAGCGCGCGTTCAAAATCTGATTTCCGACCGCCCGTGCAGGTGCCCAGATATACCATATCCACGGGCTGACCAATATCTTGTTCGATGCCGACAATTTCGGCTGCGGCTCCATCAACGGGGGGGCGCGCCAAGCGTGGCGAGAGAGAACTGAGATCGATGGTTAAATCTAAGGCGTATTCGGCGTTTTCATCAGCAGATACGGCACCTTGTAGCGTTGTATCGTCTTTTAAATACGCTTCGGTCACGGCATCGGCCGCAAATACGCCTGCCTTTGCCCCCGCATCGGTGGACATATTGCTGAGCAGCATACGTTCTTCGAATTTTAATGATGTGGCACCTTCGCCAGAGAATTCCAGCGCGCGGTAACTGGCATCTGCCGGGTCAAGAATGCGATTGATTTCAAGCGCGATATCCTTGGCATCGACGCCAGGATTAAGCGCCCCTGTAAGATTAATCCGAATACTTTCAGGAACGCGGAACCATAGCTTTCCCGTCAACATCACAGCAGCTAAATCTGACGACCCGACGCCAGTTGAAAAGACATTTGCAGCGCCGTATTGGACTGAATGGCTATCAGCGCCAACCACCAATTGACCTGGCCGCACATGCCCTCGCTCTATCATCAGTTGATGACTTATTCCTGCGCCGATCTCATAGAGGACATTGCCATTTTTGGCAGTGAAATCCCGCATCCGATCCTGCAAGGCGACGGTGGCGGGGTTGTCTGGTGGCGAATAATGATCAAGCGCGAACACGATTGATTTTGGTTGCGCGAGTGTTTTGCCGCCCATTTTATTAAAGTAATCGATCGCCATCGGTGCCGAGCCGTCGCTCGCCATCGCGGCATCGACGGTGCACACAACGCTTTCGCCCGCACGACACGTGCGTCCACTGTGCGCCGAGAGTATTTTTTCAGTAATTGTTGCGCCGCGTGTCACGTATTCTTCCTTATATGTAATTTGATTTAGTTGAGCGCTTGTTCGACAGCCGCAACACCTGCACCAGACTCAAAGTCTAACCCTAGATCTGATAGCGTAGCTTCAAGATGCTGAATGTCGGTCACGATATCATCACCCGTGACAGTTCCCATGGTGCCGATCCGAATGATCTTACCGCGCAGTGCATTGCGTGAACCTGCAATCACGCTGCCATGTTCCGTGTGCATTTTTTTGACGATGGCGACACCATCAATGCCTTCGGGCACTGTTAAAACGGACACGGTATCGGATATCATTGGTGCTGTTGGGAATACTTTAAACCCGATGGCGGTGCCACCAGCCCGCAAAGCAGCAGCCAATTTGGCGTGCCGTGCAATCACGTTATCTAGGCCTTCTTCATGGATCATCGTCAGGGCTTCGTGTAAGGAGGCGATTAACGTAACGGGAGTGGTAAAGGCGGTCTGTCCTTTTGGGGCCCATTCGCGTGCTTTTCTGAAGTCCCAGTAGAAACGGATTTGTCCGCGTTCTTCATCGACTTTTTTCCAAGCTTTGTCGCTGACGCTGGCAATGCCCAGCCCCGGTGGGCACATCAGGGCTTTTTGTGACCCTGTCACAAGAATATCTACACCCCATTCGTCTTGGCGCAATTCCATGCCGCCGGCACCACTGATGGAATCAACGATCAGAAGCGCTGATGTTGATTTGACGGCTTCGCCGATTGCTTTCAGATCACCGACAACGCCTGTGGAGCTTTCATTATGAATGGCGATCACAGCGGCGTATTGATTTTCATCAAGGCGGGCTTTGAGGGCATCAATAGGGATCGCTTCGCCCCATGGCACCTCAATCCTATCAATATCGATGTTGGGATTCAGTGATGTGGCGATGCCGATGAAGCGGTCTCCCCACTGGCCATTACATAAGACCAAAATACGGTCATTTTTGCCTAAAACATTAGCAAGCGCAGCTTCCATGACGCCGGTTCCGGAACACGCAAACACAAGGATATCATTCTTGGTGCCAAGGACAGGACGCATCATATCGTTCACTTCACCCAATTGTTGGGCAAATTCTGGCCCCCGATGATTGAGTACCAATCGCGCAGACGCGTCCAAGACACGTTGTGATACAGCGGTTGGGCCAGGAAGGCGTAAACGATAAGGCTTCTGTGTCATCGAAAAATCTCGCTCTGAATAATTATCTGTGAGGATTATAAAGTTAATCAGGAATTCAATATTTGTCACATCGCGGCTTGGTTGTTCTCTCTCAAAAGCGTGCAAAGCGGGCGATGAAGTTGAAACCGGACCATTTTAAAATATATGGGCAAGTGCTATTGAACCTATGGTCGGGTTAGTGGCGGCAATACGTTTTCAGAAATTAGGAATGAACCCAAAATGAATGGCGAGAATACGTCACCAATGTTGCGTGGAGTGGCCGAGGCACATGAAGCGCTTCGTGAGATCATGGAGCAGACACCTCTTACGCGGAATGCATTCTTATCAGAGCGTTATGACGCAGAGATTTACTTAAAAAGAGAGGACCTTACGCCGGTCCGGAGTTATAAAATCCGGGGTGCATTTAACTTCTTTCGCAAGGCAATTCGAGACAGCGATAGCCCGAGTTTAAGATTTGTCTGCGCGTCCGCTGGAAATCATGCCCAGGGTTTTGCTTTTGCTTGCAGTCATTTTCAGAAAAAAGGCGTGATATTCATGCCTGTAACGACACCGCAGCAAAAAATCATGAAGACTGAGAGCTTCGGTGGTGATTTTATCGAAGTTCGTCTAATTGGTGATACTTTTGATGCTTGCTACGCCGCTGCCCATGACTATGCCGCTGAAAATGATGCCAAGATGGTGCCGCCGTTTGATCATGCTGACGTTATAGAGGGCCAGGCGACAGTTGGGCTCGAAATATTGGAAGAACTAACGGACGGTCCAGTAGATGTCATGATTGTGCCCGTCGGTGGCGGCGGATTATCTGCTGGCTTGGTGCAGGTGTTCGCAGAACAGTCCCCATCTACCGAATTTATATTTGTAGAGCCTGAGGGCGCACCTAGTCTCAAAGAAAGTTTGAAGGCTGGTGAGCGCATTAACCTTCAAATGATCAATAATTTCGTTGATGGTGCAGCTGTTGGAAAAATCGGTGCATTAAATTTTTCACACCTAAAAGATCAATCTGCTGACTCAGTGATCTTGGCGAACGAAGACAGTCTGTGCGAGACGATCATCGAAATGCTTAATGTCGAAGGCACCGTTCTTGAACCTGCAGGGGCACTTTCAATCGAAGCACTGCGCCATATCCCTCAAGACGAGATCAAGGGAAAGACGTTTGTTTGTGTAAACTCAGGTGGAAATTTTGATTTTGAAAGACTTCCAGAGGTCAAAGAACGAGCCTTGAAATCGGCGGGATTGAAGAAGTTTTTCATTCTACGGTTGCCGCAACGTCCAGGCGCCCTGCGAGACTTTTTAGATATCTTAGGCCCGCACGATGACATTACCCGATTTGAATATCTGAAAAAATCTGCACGCAACTTTGGATCTGTGTTGATTGGGATTGAATCATCAAGTGCTGATGAATTTCTGGCACTTTTACATCGGATGGATGGGCTTGGTTTTACATATCAAGACATCACACACGACGAGAATATCGCCAATTTTATCCTTTAGGCATGATTTGAATATCGTTAGCGATAGATATTAACCATCTCAACGATCCGATGCGCTGCGGCAATGGCCGCTTTGTGATCTTGTGAGAAGTTCAATCGAATGCTGGCTGCAGAATGCGGGCTGAACTCTGTCCCCGGTGTGACGATGACTTTGGCTTGATGGCGCAGCAGACGCACAAAATCATTGAACTCAATACTCAACGTGGGCAGTTGCGGGAAAAGATAACTGCCAGCCTGGGGCACGCGTGTCTCTAATCCTGCTGTTTGGAAAACCGAGATCAAGTCGTTGCGAATGACTTGATGCAGTCTGACCCGTTCCGCCATCCAACCTTCTGGTTCGTTGAACCATGTTCGCAGAACAGCTTGGTTATATCCGGCGGCACGCAACGAAACGATGGCTTGTAGTTTTTCCATACGCTCAATGATTTGTGGTCCGCCAAATGCGACTCCAAGGCGGTACCCGCTTAGGGACTCGGTCTTTGATGGGCCCATAATCGTGACAACATTATTGGGCTGCTTTGTAACGGCACGAAGATGGGTATACGTCGCATCATCATAGCGTAGCCGAGAATAGAGTTGATCAGCGATCACGACGGCGCCAAATTCATCTGCTAAATTGGCGATTTCCTGAACTTCGTCAGCGGCATATACGACTCCTGTTGGGTTGTTGGGGTTTGAGAAAATGAAAACTTTCGCGCCTTCTTCGAATGCACCACGCAACTGAGCGAGGTCTAAACCAGCACTTTGCCCATTATTCATGTATTGCAGTTGGACGGGGATGATCACGCCGTCAAAGAATTGCACCAGTTTTCGGTTCGCGAAGTAATCGGGTTGCACGATGGCAACCTTATCGCCAGCAGATACGGTGGATGCGATAGCGAGGAAAAGGGCACCTTGTGTGCCTGTCGTGATGATCAGACCCTCATCCGCAATCACTGGGGCACCGGTAAATTCTTCCAAGCTTTTTGAGAGTTGTTTGCGAATACTCAATGCACCACGATATTCCGTATAGGCTTGTTGCCCGCCGACTTCGACACCTGCCAAGAATTGATCAAGTGATCCTGGCGTCGGAGTGAATGCATCAACGTCGCCATGGGAGAAATCGACAGGGATACCCTCAAGGAAATCACCGCGCATGAGTTCATCAATATTGCCAGCCTGCTGACGTGTTTCTTGTCCCGGCGCATTATCGGTTGCGAGCGCTTTGAATTTCTCTTCGATCGACGGCATTTGATTTCCCTTTAGATACGAATTCTGAGCGCGACATTAGAAGAGCTACGCCGCTTTGCACAGACAGATTATAGAACGGCATGTGTCATCTGACTGCACTCGTCATTGTAAAGGTAACAATCCGAGATTGATATAATTGGTATTAAAGTATACTATTATAATAATTCGTGATTTACGATGCGCTGATAAGGGATGGCGAATGGCGAAATCTATGTCAGGTAAAAAGAAGACAGCGGGGAAAACGGTACAACATGATGCTTCGTCATGCCCACTTTCTGATGCACAATCCCATAACATTCGGCAAGTCATGGATGTCGAGGGCAATTTGGTTGGCGATTTACCGGAACCAGATTTAAGCGCTGATCAACTTATTGGCCTATATGAAATGTTGGTTCTTGTCCGCGCCATAGATGATCGGGGTTGGACGTTGCAGCGTTCTGGCCGGGTTGAGTTTTGGATACCGCACCGTGGACTAGAAGCGGTCCATATCGGTGCTACCCTGGCCTATGACGACAAAGACTGGATATTCCTAGGCTATCGCCACCCCGGCACGATGCTGATGCGCGGTGTGCCATTGCGCCAGATGTTCGCGCAGTTTTTTGGTCGAGCAGGTGAGCCACTCAAGGGGCGTCGTTTGCCCACTCTGATGGGTGACCGCAGGGCGAATATTGTGCCCATGACGACACAGGTGGGGTCGTACATTCCGCATGCATGTGGCGCCGCGTGGGCCGCAAAAATCAAAGGCCATGATACGAAGTTTCTGACATTTTTTGGTGATGGTTCAACTTCGCGTGGGGAATTCCATAGCGCATTAAACTTTGCGGGCGTACACAAACCGCCCGTCGTATTTTTGTGCGAAAATAATGGTTGGGCGGTGACCACCCCTACAGAATTACAAACGGCATCCGCAACATTTGCAGAAAAAGGTGATGCGTACGCCGTTCGCAATCTTCGTGTTGATGGCAACGATCCTTTGGCCGTTTACGCGGTGACAAAAGAAGCCCGCGATCTATCTGCAGACGAGGGTGCCACGTTGATCGAAGCAATCACATATCGGATGGGATATCACACCACGTCTGATAATCCTGATCTGTATCGAACCCCCGAAGAAGTTGCGGTGTGGGAGCCATGGTGCCCGCTGATCCGTATGCGCAAGTACTTGGAAAAACGTGACTTTTGGGATGATGCCAAGGAAGAAGCACTGTGGGCACGTTGTAAATCGGACATCGATACGGCAGTCAAAGAAGCCGAAGCAATGCCACTTCCCGAACCTGCGACGATGTTTGATGACACGTTCGAAGAATTAACCTGGATGTTAGAAGAGCAGAAACGTCAGTTGCTTTCGGAATTGGGATCCAAGTAATGGCGCTTGTTGAGACTAAGCCACGAAAGGCGACTGTGTTAGAGGCCATCAATGCGGCCATGGCATACGAGTTAGAAAATGATCCAGACGTCGTGCTGATGGGTGAAGATGTCGGTCAAGCAGGTGGGATTTTCAGAACGTCGACGGGGCTAAGCCAACGGATTGGTTCTAACCGGGTGATTGACACACCGCTCGATGAAAAGGGGATTGTCGCGCATGCCATTGGCATGGCGCTTTATGGTCTGAAGCCGATTGTCGAAATTCAGTTCTCTGGCTTTATCCATGATGCGTTTGAGCACATCATGTTCTGCGCAGCACGGTATCGCTGGGCATCAGGGGGACAATACAGTTGCCCGATGGTGATCCGCGCCCCGTCGTTTGGCGGTATTAAAGGGGGTTTTTGGCATTCTCAAAGTGTCGAAGCGTATTACGTTCATCATGGTGGCGTAAAAATCTTATGCCCCAGCACGCCCGAAGATGCTTATCGGATGATGATCGCCGCCGTTCGTGATCCTGATCCCGTGCTCTTGGTTGAACCTGTGCCACTGTATAGAGCACTTTCCGCCGAATTTGTTCATGACGGTCAGCCAACCGAAATTGGTAAAGCTGAAGTTATCCGCGAGGGTAAGGATGCAACGATTTTGGTTTATGGGGTGATGCGCCACCGCGCCATCGAAGCCGCCGATGACTTGGCGGCAGAGGGTATCGATGCAGAGGTGATCGATCTGCGCACGTTAATCCCGTATGACATCGACACCATTTTGACATCGGTTCGAAAAACAGGCCGCGTTGTGATCGTTCACGAAGCGCCACTGAGTATGGGGTTCGGTGCGGAATTAGCGGCCGTCATTCAAGAAAAAGCGTTTGGGCATCTACATACGCCGATCCAAAGGGTCGCGGCACCCGATGTGCCGTATCATTTTAGTATCGGTGATGAATGTTATAAGCCTGATGCCCATCGCATTACGCTAGCCGTTAAACGTGCTGTGGAGTTCAAGTTCTAATGTACGATTTTATACTTCCAGATATTGGAGAAGGGATCAGCGAGGCATTGCTGATCGATTGGAGCGTGGAGCCTGGACAACAGGTCAACGAGGGCGATGAAATCGCGACGGTCAGCACCGATAAAGTCGATGTCGAACTGCCGTCTCCGCGCGCGGGTACAGTCGCAGAACTATGTTGGAAACCTGGTGATACCATCAAGGTCGGGGCTGTATTCATGCGGATTGATACAGGTGAACAGGACGACGTCAGCGCAGAAGCCCCCGCTTCTGTTAAAGACAAAGCCGTAGCCAAAGCAGATAAACCAGCTTTAAAAAAACGGACTACGACGGCATCGCCAGCTTCTGACAGTCAGATAATTGCGGCCCCATCGACACGAAAACTTGCCAGTGAATTGGATGTGGACCTGAACACTGTTGATGGCAGCGGGCCGGACGGACGGATATTGCGCGCAGATGTCGAAAATGCTCATGACGCAGCCATAGACGATAGTATTCAGCGTGAACTGTTAAACAGCGTTCGCGCTGTCATGGCGGAACGTATGGCGCATTCTGTACATACGCTCGCACACTCCACGATGAATTTTGAAATGCATGCTGATTCTTTTTTGCAGGCATTGGTTGATTTGAAGGCAAGGGCCGTCGAGGGCAATCCAAAAATCTCAGCGACAATGTTGTTGGTAAAATGTTTGGCAGGCCCGTTGAGCCGCAATCCGCGTTTCAACGCGACAATACATCAGAACAATCGGGAGCTTTTGTTGCATCAGGATGTGAATTTAGGTGTCGCAATGGCGACGGAGCGTGGGTTAATGGTGCCCGTGATGCGTCAAATCAATGACTTACCGATAACAGAAC
>DGNZ01000076.1 GCA_002389175.1 Rhodospirillaceae bacterium UBA4479
TTCAACATCATGGATGCCGACAGCACCATGGCGACGGGGTTCGCCAATCCCTGCCCAGCAATGTCGGGAGCGCTGCCATGGGATGGTTGGAACAATGCGTGCTGATCACCAATGTCACCCGACGGTGCCATGCCAAGACCGCCAACAATACCCGCCGTCAGATCCGACAAGATATCCCCAAACAGATTCTCCATGACCATGACGTCATAGTCCCATGGATGTTTTACCAAATTGAGCGCCATCGCATCGACATAGGCATAATCGGCCTCGATATCTGAATGACGCGCGCTGACCTCGTCAAAGATTTTGCGAAAAAATGCCATCGAATGCAGCACGTTGGCCTTATCAACACAGGTGACGCGCCGCGCATCCGAACGGGTTCGGTCACGGCTTTTTGCCAATTGAAATGCATATTCGACCACACGTTCTGTCCCTTTGCGGGTGATCAGGCAACGGTCCTCGGCCTCGTTATTGTTGGGTGTGCGGATTTTTCTGATATCAGCAAACATGCCTTCGGTGTTTTCGCGGATTAAAACCAAGTCGATATCTTGGGCGCGTGGATCGCCCAGTGGTGTAGGCGCACCAGGTAAAACGCGCACTGGGCGCACACCGGCATAAAGTTCCAGTTCGAATCTCAGATCAAGCTGCGGATTGATTTCAGTGCCATCAACTTTGCGTACATCGGGTAAGCCCATTGCCCCGAACAAAATCGCATCTGCTTTCTTGGCAATATCCATACTGGTTTCGGGCAAGTCGTCGCCATGATCGCGGTAGTGCCCTGCACCGCCCGGCGCATCAATGTACTTAAGCCCCGGCCCACCAGATTTCGCGACGGCAGCTTCGACGATTTCTAAGCACGCATCCATCACTTCTGGTCCGATGCCGTCACCTGCCATGATCGCTATTTCAAAAGTATTCGCCGCCATTTCCCCGCCCCGTAGATTTTTATCAATTGAATACATGGCGATAAGTGACATCGCCTTCGTGATCGCTAACATAGGAAAAAATTTAGGAGGATGCATGTCGGAAGATAACGATGATCGTAAGGGGATGGAACGGGGCCTGACGCGCTATGGCGATGAGGAGTTCGCCCTGTTTCTTCGTAAGGCTTTTATCAAGGCCATGGGCTATACAGACGACGCGTTGTCGCGCCCCATCGTTGGTATCGTCGATACGTATTCAGGGTATAACGCCTGCCATGCAACTGTCCCGACACTGATCGAAGCGATCAAGCGCGGTGTCATGTTGGCAGGTGGTCTACCTGTTACCTTCCCCGTAATTTCACTGCACGAGAGCTTTGCATATCCGACATCGATGTTCTTTCGTAATCTCATGTCGATGGACGTCGAAGAAATGATCCGTGCGCAACCGATGGACTCCGTAGTGTTGATTGGTGGTTGCGACAAGACAGTTCCTGCATTGTTGATGGGGGCATTCTCGGCCGATCGACCCGCGATCTTAGAAGTCACAGGTCCGATGATGGCTGGTGATATGATGGGCGAGCGCATTGGCGCATGCACCGATTGCCGTCGCTTATGGGGAAAATACCGCGCCGAAGAAATGAACGATCAAGAAATTGCGCTGGCCAATGAAAAGTTGGTTCCGTCAGGAGGGACCTGTGGTGTTATGGGCACGGCATCGACCATGGCACTGATGTCTGAAGCCATGGGCATGATGCTCCCGGGTGGCGCAGCCATTCCTGCGGTTCTTAGTGATCGATTGCGCCACGCCGAAGCCACGGGCACACGCGCGGTCGCGCTGGCAAAAAATCAAATGAAGCCCAGCGATTTCATTACACAAGATAACGTCGATAACGCGCTCAGGACATTGCAAGCTATCGGTGGTTCCACCAATGGCATCGTTCATATGGCTGCTATCGCTGGGCGTTTGGGGCTTGATGCATCATTGGCCCGACTGGATGATATTGGCAAAGAAACCCCGATGTTGGTGGACTTGAAACCAGCTGGTTCCAACTACATGGAAGATCTGCACAAGGCTGGTGGGCTCGCGCCTATTTTACGTGAAATCTCTGATCTGTTGGTCCTGGATGCAAAAAGTATTTCAGGTGCGACATTGGGTGAAGACTTGGACGCGGCCCCTGCCCCGTGGCCACAGGATATCGTCCGTCCCTCATCTAATCCTTTGGCGGCAAGCGAAGGTATGATCGCATTGTATGGATCATTGGCACCCAATGGTGCTGTTCTGAAAAAGGCTGCCGCGTCAGAGGCATTGTCGACACACGAAGGGCGTGCCGTCGTGTTCAAGAACTTAGAAGACTTGGCCGAACGGATCGATAGCGATGATCTTGATGTTGTGGCTGATGATATCTTAGTCCTTCAAAATGCGGGTCCCATCGGGGCACCTGGCATGCCCGAAGCCGGATACATTCCGATCCCTAAAAAACTCGCACGTCAGGGTATCAAAGATATGGTGCGCATGTCCGACGCACGCATGAGCGGCACTGCTTTTGGTACGATTATCTTACATATATCACCTGAAAGTGCGGTTGGTGGCCCATTGGCTGTTGTTCGTGATGGAGATCGCATTCGTTTGGATGCGACGAACCGTTCGCTTGATCTGCTGATTTCAGATGATGAAATGGCTGAACGAATTGCGGCTTTACCGCCACGACACGTCGCTGAATTGGATAAACGGGGATATCGAAAACTTTACATTGATACCGTTATGCAAGCTGAGCACGGGTGTGATTTCGATTTTCTAACAAAGCCATAAAGAAAACGGCACCACAATTAAGCGATGCCGTTTTCTTATACGTTCTGAATTGACGTAATCGTCAGAACTATTTTTTAGCAGGCTTACGTGCCGGAGCTTTTTTGGCGGGTGCTTTTTTAGCAGGTGCCTTCTTGGCTGCAGGCTTACGTGCCGGAGCTTTTTTGGCGGGTGCTTTTTTAGCAGGTGCCTTCTTGGCTGCAGGCTTACGCGCTGGAGCTTTTTTGGCGGGTGCTTTTTTAGCAGGTGCCTTCTT
>DGNZ01000117.1 GCA_002389175.1 Rhodospirillaceae bacterium UBA4479
GATCGATGCCCGGGATGTGACCATCAACTCATCTGGTGGTGTATTAGTCGTTCAGGGCGATAACCCGACACCGGTCAATGTGGGTGAATTGCAGATTGCGATCTTCCCGAATGAAGGTGGATTGCGCGCCGAGGGAAATAACCTGTTTACCGAAACAGAAGCATCCGGCGGTGCAGGCTCTGTGTCACCTGGCACAGGTGGTGCTGGGACGATTCTTCAGGGGTTTATTGAAGTATCTAACGTCAATCCCGTCGAAGAGATCGCCGAGATGATACGTGCCCAGCGTGCCTATGACATCAATTCAAAGGTCATCCAAACGGCCGACCAAATGATGGCACCACTAAATAGCTAGCGCCTGCTAATTCCACGGTTTCTCCAAACCAAGAATATGTCCAAGACTTAACCGATGGGTTCTGCCCATCGGTTCTTCTTGTTTTAAGACCAGTCGGTTGGGTTATCGATAAACTTCTTCACGATCACTTTGAGCTGTTTGTGGCGAAGTCTATTGATCGCATCTTTGGCCTCAATCCATTCTCGTTCGCGCTCTTCTTGTTCTTGCCATGTCTCAAGGATGGTTTCGACTTTCATCGCATAGACATCGCATCGGCAAATATTAGACCATTTTTTATAGTGATAACGGCCAATAGGCTGTTGCGCCACGGTGCCTTTGATCCCGGCTTCTTCGAACGCTTCTTTGGCAGCAGAATCTTGAGGGGTCATACTGGGCCCGACAGCGCCCTTTGGGATGATCCAACGGCGGCGACGAATTGACGTGATCATCATGATCTCAATCCTGCCTTCAACCATTCGATATGGTACGACAGATGACTGGCGAAACGGATCCCCTTGTCCCGTATCGCGCCCATCTTTTTTGCTCTGGTCTTGTTGTGCTCGACCCAAGAACAGGATCCTCGTGCTAAATTTATTTAAGACCTCATTATGAGGTGATTAATGATTGGAAATCCAACGTCTAATCATTTCGCTCTCAAAGTCCTCGGCCCTGTTTCGCCATGCGGATGCGTCCGCGCGTGTGGCCTTGTCGTCCATGTTTCGCGCATGGCCTAATTGGTTTCGGCGGGGCAGATCATTCGTGAATATCGCGAATGCCAAACGTCTGCCACTGTTTGGATCGATGTAGCCAGCTAAGCCTTTGATATAGCGCATAGAACCCGTTTTTCCCCAGATTCGAAATGCGGTATCCGGGGCACGAAAACGCCCCCTATATCCTTCTCGCCCACCACCTGGTGGCAGTAATTGATCGAACCGATGCCCGTTAAACCTTTGATTGAGTGCGTAGCGCAACAAATTGGTCATGTACTTGGGGGATATTCGCGATGCAACACTAAGCCCAGAATGATTGACTAAAAACGGAGCGAATCGCGTGTCCTTCATAAGGTTTTGGTCAAGCCACATGGTTAGCCGTTTTGAAGATTGGGATAGTGATGTGGGGGCAAATTGAAGGGCGGATGAGGCCGAAAGCCCGATCACCTCTGACACCATGTTGTTAGAGTACTCCAATCCCACCCGCGTAATTTCATGAAGCGGCAGGCTATGGATATTGGCAATGAGCTTTAATGCGGGGCCGGGCTGATAAGCAATTGGCTCAGGTAAATGTATACCTTCGAATGCGGCGAATTTCCGAAATAGCCGAGCGACGAGAACATCGGGACGATTGATAGGTACATCGGTTACATGGCGGGGTGGAAAGCCATCAACAGAAGGTGTTAGGCCAGTCGCTTCAACTGGAGTCAGGTAGCTTTGTATGTGACCCGAAGCTGTGAGTTCTTGGGTTAGCCTTGCCCGATTGAAATCTACATTTAATCCACTAATCCCCTGATTATACGGGGCCGTTTGTGGCTGATCGGCTTCAATCATAGAAAACGTAGGCAAAGTGCTGTCATAGGCAAAGTTACCGGTGATTTCTCTAACGCCTTGATCGTGTAATCGGGCAGCTAAATCTCTGAGGTCATTCGTGCGGAGTAGAGGATCGCCTGTTCCTCGCAACACCAAATCACCGTTCAGGGTGTCGCCAACAATCGCGCCATTTGTCAGCAACGATGTCTCGAACCGAAAACCCGCGCCCAAAATACTCAAACTCGCAATCATCGTGGGTAATTTTGCCGTCGACGCGGGGGGCTGTGGGATATCACTTTGGTAAGATGCGATTTCGGAACCGGTGTTCGCGTCGATGACATGATACCCCCAATCCGAACCCGAAAGCCCCAACGCATTGATGACTTCGGTTGGAGATAAATCCGAGATCGGACGGCGGACATCTGGCGTCGCACACGCCGATAAAAATAGTGCTGCAAGCAGCAGGAAAAATGTGGGTCGGTTGAAAGTCACACCGCATGTATAGACCGATCTAGATGGGCGCGCTACTTTGCGGTTTCATGGACGATTCCAACACCAAATCTGATGTACCAAAGCATCTTCGCGCACCTGCTGTTGCCGGGGTAACTGCGATACAAGCTATCGCGACCATGGCAGTGGTGATGCCTGCATCAATTGCGCCTGAAATTACATCTCAGTTCGATCTGCCAAGTTCTTATGTCGGCTATCAGATCAGTGTGACGTATGTCGGTGCGATTATGATGTCATTGGCAGCTGGATTGATGGTTCGACGTTTTGGTGCGATCCGGGTCAATCAAATATCGGCTTTGGCTGTTTGTGTATCGTTGCTGATGTTCGCGATCCCACATTTTAGCGCGCTAATCATAGGGTCGCTTGGCATCGGGGTCGCATATGGAATTACGAATCCCGGTGCATCGCATGTGATGATGAAAATAGCGTCACCCAGAAACCGGAATCTGATTTTTTCCATTAAACAAACGGGGCAGCCGCTGGGTGGCATCGTGGCTGGATTGATGGCACCACCCATAGCTGTAGCGTTCGGCTGGCAATGGGCATTGGTGGTTGGGGCTGCACTGGCCTTTATGATGGTACTGGTGATCCAGCCCCTGCGTGCGCCACTCGATGCCGACCGTGACCCGAATACAGTGTTCAGGGGTGCTGTGTTTAGGGATGTGCGCTTTATGCTCGGTGATACAAGGCTCCGGCAGCTGGCGATGGCGGCACTTAGTCTTTCTGCGGTTCAGCTTGTGCTGATGGCTTATGCCGTGACCATGCTGGTTGAAGATATTTCATTTTCATTGGTCTTAGCCGGGATTGGACTTGCGGCACTGCAAGTCGCGGGTGTGATTGGCAGATTAGGGTGGGGTCTTGTTGCGGACAGGATCGGTAGCGGATCACTGACGCTGATTATCATCGCTGTGATTTCTATCGGGGCCGCTTTGGCGACAGCCATGCTGACGCCGTCCACACCAAGCTGGATTATCTTTACGACGCTCATTGTGTTTGGGCTGTCTGCTGTCGGTTGGAACGGGGTTTTTATGGCTGAAATTGCAAGGCTCGCACCTGATGGCATGGTCAGCAGTGCAACCGGTGGGGTGATGGTCGCGGTCTTTCTTGGCGTGATGTCGGGGCCACTGATATTTAATCAGATTTATGGGTGGTTGGGGACCTACACGGCATCGTTTGCGGCAATGGCTGTGATCACGATCATTGGGATCGTTGCTGTTGCCCAGCTAATGTTGTTGGAACGTAGAAAAAGTACGTAGGCATATACAACCGTGAACATGCGCGGCTAATATACCTGCAAGGGGAAACAGATGCCTTTTGTCTATCGCGATGCCGACGGAAATATCCAAGCTGTGTACGAACAGCCAGTCGAGGGCGGAGAAGAAGTCTCCGCAGATGATCCTGCTTTAAAGGCGTTTGTTCAACGCAATGTGCCAACGGCAGCGCTGCAAGATGATATGATTCAGTCGGATTTGGCCCTCGCCCGGGTCATGGAGGATTTGATCGAAATCCTCATCGACAAAAAAGTGATTATGTTCACGGACTTCCCCGACGGCGCACAACAGAAATTGCGGGCACGGCGAGGCTTACGAAAAGAGTTTTCCTATGTGGAAGACCTGTTTGTCACTGATGACGATTTCGACGACGACGGCAATCCGAATAACGGGCTTTTCTAGCCAAATCCTGCATTAAGCTATTTTAACCTGCGTATTTTCCGAATTGCGTGAAACAACCCGGCCCGATCCTGTACGTTGATACAGGTCCGCGACCATTTTGCTGCCCGTTTTTTCAAACATGAAGGGCAGAATGGCATGAACCAAACACACAAATGTTGCGACCGCCATGCGTCCGGCAAAGCCCAATGCCATCAAAAGATGTTCAAAGTAAGTCTCGCCAACAGAGCGGGGGTGTTTGGTAAACAGGTCGATCATGGGTCTCTCCTCAATTTGATGAAGAGAGTATGCCTGATATTCGTAAAAATAAGTTCCTTATTAATCTACAATAATGCATATTTGATAGATAAAATTTTAATATATTTAATAAATATAGTATATTTACCTATGGACAACTTTGATCGTAAAATTCTGAACCTGATTCAAGCCGATGCGACACTCTCTGTTGCGGAAATCGCGAACAAGGTCGGGCTGTCGTCGACACCGTGCTGGCGTCGTATTCGTAACCTCGAACAGGCAGGCGTGATTGAACGTCGAGTGGCAATCCTTGACCCCGCAAAAATCGGGTTGGGGGCGACGGTGTTTGTGGGAGTTAAAGCCGGTCGGCATGCGGCCAGTTGGCTTGATGATTTTGCGGCGGTTGTTCAAGACATCGAAGAAATCGTCGAAGTTTATCGACTGTCAGGTGAAATCGATTATCTGATGAAAGTCATGGTTCCAGACATTGCATCATATGATGCCGTTTACAAACGCCTGATTCAAAAAATCGATTTTGATGATGTCAGTTCATTTTTTGCGATGGAAGAAATCAAAATGACCACAGAATTGCCATTGGGATATGTGGCGCGCAGTTAATCGCCGATGTCGGCGGGACCTTTGAATTCAATATTGTTGCCTTCAGGGTCTGCGAAATAAATCGATGGTCCGACCCCTTCGGCGCCGTTTCGTTGTTCGACATCGCCGGGTGCAGCGCCTGCATTTTTAAGATATGCCTGAATCGCATCGGCGTCCCATGGATCGATCCTGACACATAGGTGATCCATATTGCCACCGGTGGGTTGGGGAGGTTCTCCGCCCTTCAGGCCAAGCTCGCCGTAAGCGTCCACGAGATCAATTAACGATGCCCCCGCGCGCAATTGATACAGGCCGATGCGTTCAATTTTGCGTTCGACCGAACATCCAACAACATCCAAGTAAAACCGCAGCATAGTTTGGATATCGCGGGTGCGGATCACCACGTGATCGATTTGCATAATTTCATAAGGGCGTTTGCTCATGATGATCTCAGCATTCCATGGCGTCAGCGACGCCTTCGACGCTATCGGCGATGATATCCCAGTCGCTGGTGGCTTCGAAGTCTTTGGATTGATCGACACCGTATTCGGTCGGGCGATTGATATATGCCGTGCGCATACCTTCGGCGCGGGCGGCTTCCAGGTCATCGTTGTGCGCAGCGCCCATCATGACCTGGTGCGGCTCGTATCCCAAAAGCGCGATGGCGTTTTGATAGACCTTGGGATCACGCTTATAGGCTTGATGCATGTCGCTTGAAAATACGAAGTCCCACGGAATACCCGCACGTTTTGCCATGCTCGACAATAATACCAATGATCCATTGGATAGCGGCGCAATAAGGTGATTTTTTTTGAGGCGGAGCAGCCCTGGAATACTATCTACCCATGGATTGATCCGGTGCCACGCTTCATTCAAATGAACACGTTCATCTTCGTTCAGCATATCCAGGCCAAAGTCGGGAATGATTTCGTCGAGACGTTCGCGGTGAATAACATCAACGGGTGTCCAGCCACGTTCGCCCGATATAACGCGTGCCATGCCAGGGCGATACCCCGCGCGCCACGCTCGTGCGAACGTATCGCTGTCAAAATCAGCAATGCCTTTTTGCGCCGCAATGCGTGCACCCTCGGCAGCAATAGACGAGCGCCAATCAGAAATAGTACCGAATGTATCGAAGACGATGGCTTTGACGTTGTCGATTTTCATGAATCTCTCCCTCACTATCCTAGGATTTTGGCCTCACACTCCCAATATTCAATACTATAGCTGAGAACAGATGGTGCGTTATGCGAATTACTGTCGGTCTTATAGCGTTTTTGATGCTTTGTGTTGTTGGCGCATCGAAGCCTGCCGTTGCGCAACAAACAGCTGTCGATCTCGAACTCGTTTTGGCCGTGGACGTTTCAGGCTCCGTTGATGACGAAGAGGCGATCTTGCAACGGCGCGGTTACGTGGACGCGTTTCGTGATCCGATGATTATTGATGCGATCAAACGGGGGCCGCATGGTGCCATCGCAGTCACATATCTGGAATGGGCCGGAGAGCCCTATCAAATTCCGATTGTTGGATGGACCCGTATCAGCAATGCCGAGGAAACTGCAGCCTTTGCTGACAAACTAGCGACGGCTCCTATTGCTGTTCATCTATGGACGTCGATCAGTTCCATTATCACCGTTGGCACGCAAATTATCAGGCAGAACCAATATCGGGGAACACGCCGTGTGATTGATGTATCTGGCGACGGGGCAAATAATGATGGACAGTATGTGAATGTCGCGCGCGATTATGCCGTTGCCCAAGGGATCACCATTAACGGTTTGCCGATCATCAATGACCGGCCAAGCCGATATGGCACGCAGCAAATTGCTGATCTGGATTATTACTATACCGATTGCGTGATCGGCGGGCCGGGGGCTTTCATTATCGTCGCCAATGGGTTTCAGGATTATGCCCGCGCTGTCAGGCAAAAATTGATTTTAGAAATCGCCGGATTGTCGCCGAGTCGTCGCGATGAAGCCCGCGTGCTTCCCGCTCAATTAAACGCGCGCCCGTCATGCTTCGCAGGCGAAAATCGACGGCAAGATTACGACGATGATTATTGAGATTACCCAGAGGTTGAGATAACAGTCTTAACAAAGGAGATATAATTCCCTTAGCAGAAAAATGGCCCTTAACTGATATTGTGAACTATTTTCCCGAACCCTGGGTTATGATATAAGTTATTGAAAATATGAAGAAATTTTGAATTTCTTAAAATCCCTCATTCATAAGCTATCAACATACGAAAAGGACTTACCATGAGTACCTACCCAAGAACTTTCTCTCACATCGGAATTTCTGTTCCAGATATAGAGAAAGCAGCCAAGTTTTAAAGTGATGTTATGGGCTGGTATCACATCATGGAACCAACCGTCATTACCGAAGAATCAAATACACCTATAGGCCAAATGTGTATCGATGTTTTTGGCAAGGGATGGGGATCGTTTAAGATCGCTCATATGTCTACTGGTGATAAAATTGGCGTTGAAATGTTCAAATTTAAAAACAACGAAGCGCCAAAAGATTTTGAATACTGGAAGACGAGTACTTTTCACTTTTGCGTTCAGGACCCAGATATTGAGGGCCTCGTCGCAAAAATTGTGGAACATGGCGGGAAACAGCGGATGCCTATCCGTGAATATTATCCTGGAGAGAAGCCCTATAAGATGTGCTACGTCGAAGACCCGTTTGGCCTGATCTTCGAGGTTTATTCACATAGCTATGAATTGACCTATTCACAGGGCGCATACTAAACGAGTAATTGGGTTTACCCCGAATACTGAGAAATACCAAAAGGCCGAGAAACCTGTTTAACGACACCTCGGCTTATATCCGGATCAGCTTATTCGGCCGCTACCCTATAATCGTCAAGGTCAGGGCATTTGCGCACAAGCAAATGGCGGCTCTCGATTATCGACAAGATGCAATGAATCACGCATAAAACGATCATCAGAATACTTCCCGAACTGGAGACTTTTATGCGTGGTGCCGACCTCTTAGTGAAAACGCTATCTAATGCTGGCGTTGAAGTGATTTTTTCCCTGTCCGGGAATCAAATTATGCCAGTGTACGATTCCTGTATTGATGCAGGCATTCGCATCGTTCACACCCGGCATGAAGGCGCTGCCGTTTATATGGCCGAGGCTTACGCCCAACTCACCGGACGTATTGGCGTTGCCATGATCACGGCCACACCAGGCTTCGCGAGTGGCCTCGGGCCACTGTACATGGCGACGGTTGCTGAAAACCCGATATTACTTCTGAGTGGCGACAGCCCGGTTTCTCAGGACGGTAAAGGTGCGTTTCAGGAATTTGATCAAGTTGCTGTCTCCTCACCACTGACGAAGTTCGCCAAACGCATCATGTCGGCGGCGGATATGGGGACGGATACTGCAGACGCCATCCGTGCGGCATTCACGGGACGGCCAGGCCCTGTTCATCTGGCACTGCCCTTCGATGCGCTAAACAATGATGCGGGGGACAGCCCCGTTCCCGCTGCCGATGCATTCGTGCCCAAGGCCATGCCGCCGTCGGGTGATGCCATTCAAACCATTGTTGATGCCGTCGTGGCAGCTGACAGGCCGATCATCATCACAGGCCCCAGCCAAAATCGGACGCGTGCCCAGGGTGCACTGGAAAAGTTATCAGATGCATTGGACGCCCCGGTGATTCCCATGGAGAGTCCGCGTGGCCTTAACGACCCCAGCCTGGGTAGTTTTGCTGCCGCCATGGCTGAAGCAGATGTCATCGTCAGTCTTGGTAAAAACATCGATTTCACGACGGGGTTTGGCGCGTCACCCAAGATATCCGATGACTGTGCGCTTTATATGATTGATCCAGACACAGAATTTCTGGACCGCGCAGAACGGGCCATGGGCGAGCGCCTGAAACTCCGTCATCAGGCTAGCGCTATTGAAGCAACATCAGCGTTGATCGCTGCTGGCGGCGGTGGTGATGCGAAATCTGATTGGCACGATAGCGTGGCAGCACGCTGTGCAACACGCGAACAACCACCCGCCGATGCGCCGACATCGCCCATGCATCCTGCCGTGGTCGGTGCGTCGGTTCAGAAACTTCTGGATGCAGCCGATGACCCAATCCTGATTGTGGATGGCGGTGAATTCGGCCAGTGGGCACAAGCATCGATTACGGCACCGACACGAATGATCAACGGCCCATCTGGCGCCATAGGCGGCTGTTTGTGTTATGCGTTTGCTGCAAAAATTGCGCGCCCGGACGCCACCGTTGTGGTTCTTATGGGTGATGGGACCGTCGGATTTCATTTTGGTGAGTTTGAAACCGCGCATAGATACGGCACAGATTTCATCGCTGTCATCGGTCAGGACAACAAATGGAATGCGGAATATCAGATTCAAGTTCGCGATTTCGGACCGGATCGTGTCTTCGAGACAGAGCTTAATGAAACCCGTTACGACCAAGCTGCGGCCGGTTTGGGTTGCCATGGAGAGCATGTATCAGACCAGGCAGCATTAGATGCCGCACTGGGACGCGCGTATAAATCAAAACTGCCAACATGTCTGGTCGCACGCACGCAACATGTTCCTGCACCTGGTGGTGGCGGACACTAATTAAATTTTATCGACGAGCCGAGGCACTACGTTTGTGCGTGCCTCGGCTTATTGTCGTTGCTACGAGTCAGTTTAGGTTGTTCCAGCTGACAACGACCTATTAGCTGTCTTTTAAATTAAGCTCATCAATCCAAATTCGTGGCACAAGAAATTTGCTGCCAACAATGTTAAACCGCTTATCGCTTTGACCCATTGCAGCTTCTCTGAGCGAGATAAGTATCTGCCCCGCCACGGTATCACGCCAGAACCAGTTTCCCAGCTGCCATGATGATGGCGAACCGCCATGACTTGCAGCCTCTGCATAAAAGGCTTTGAGGTCATCCACGCCAAACCGCAACACCATCGCCGAAGATAGATCTTCTCTAGGGCTCTCTTGATGCGGCTCGTTGAGAAACGATGTAACATGCTCGGCGATTTCATCCATTGTCAGTTTGGAAACACCAACCGACGACCTTCCTCTGGTCTTCTTTGCCATCGCGTAGTTTGGCGCCAGTGTTTCGATTTCATCTTTGAGTCTTTTTTTCAGGTCGGCCACGTCCGTCATATCCAGATCGGAAAAAGCAGTGGCGGTAGGAGACCAACTTTCATTTGTCTCTGTTCCATCATTGCTTTGATCAAAGTCGCTGATCAGCGAAGCCCCATTATCAGATTCAAGTAGCCCAAGCGCTTGTTCTAGAACTTCGCGTTGCAAGACGTGATTATTGGGCTGACCTAACGGTCGTCCAAGCTCAAACGAAACGAACAGACTGCGTGGTGGTTCGATGGTTTCGCTATGTAATCGAACCAGACTAACGATCGTTGTCGCCAGACCTTCTTCTTCCAAATAGTGTGCAAGCACGCTCACGGCGCGCGTACATAACGGTCAAACGGGAAGAAGAACGACGGCGTCTACCTGATCAGCTTTAAGTACACCGGCCAATTGTCGGGCATCGTCTTCCATATCCCGAGGATCGGTTGCCCCCATAAATGAATAGTGATTGCTCGCAACTGAGCCAATCAGACCTTCTTCTTCCATATCCGCCAGGTGTTTAGTCGGAAAGGTGACATTCAAGTCCTGTTGAAAGGCCGTGCGGTCAAAATTGACTGAAATATGGCTCATGACAATATCACCGGGATCCGTATCGTTGGGAATAACCCTGTAACTGTGATCTCCGCCGACAAAATGCTTATCGCTTCGCAGATGAAGGCCTGCTGATGAGAGGATGGCAACACGGCGCTCTTTTAAGGGGCCGCCACGAACCCACGGTTTATTTTTGAAAACGGGGCAATCTACCTCGTTAAGCTGTTTCTGCATGACGTCTGGCAAAGTACGAACGTTGACCATGATATATCCTAAAACCAAAACAAATAACTATGAACGGTACCGTAGTTTAAGTTTTTACCACAAGGTTTAATCAGACAACAGGCTGGTACATTCAACCTGAAAGTACCAGGCGAACAGGAGATTGGCCGTTTCACATTAAAGCGGCAGGTCGGAATGATTTAGGCGAGGTTTTGGCAGTTGTGCCAGGCCTTACACTTTGCGAAGTGCGGCTAAGGCAAAGACCGAGGCATCGCCTTAACGACACCTCGGCTTGGTCTTCGGATCAGTTACTCAGCTGCTTCCATGTATTCTTCGATGGCAGGGCATGTGCACACAAGCACACGGTCACCTTGCGCATTGTCGATACGCCCGACAGTTGGCCAGTATTTGTTGAGTTTCTGGCTTTGCGTTGGGTACGCAGCCACTTCGCGTGAATAGCTGTGTGCCCATTCGTCGGCCAAGACGGCACCTTGAGTATGGGGTGCATTGCTGAGTGGATTGTCTTCTTGAGACCACTCTCCAGCCTCGATTTTATGGGCTTCTTCGGCAATGGCGATCATGGCATCGCAGAAGCGATCCAACTCTTCCTTTGGTTCTGATTCAGTGGGTTCCATCATCAAGGTATGCATGACAGGCCACGACATGGTTGGGCTATGGAAGCCGTAATCCATCAATCGCTTGGCAATGTCATCAACGGTCAAATGGCCTGCGGCCTGAATTGGACGCGTGTCGATGATGCATTCGTGAGCAACGATACCGCCCGGGCCTGAATACAAAATTTTGTATTCGCTCGATAACCGTTTTGCGACGTAGTTGGCATTCAAGATCGCAACCTGCGTCGCCTTGATCAATCCGCGCGTGCCCATCATGGCGATGTATGCCCACGAAATTGGTAAGATCGATGCAGATCCCCATGGTGCCGCTGAAACAGCACCAATGCCTGTCGCGGGTCCTGCTTCTGCGACCAGTGGATGGTTGGGCAGGTAAGGTGCCAAATGCTCCACAACGCCGATGGGGCCAACGCCTGGGCCACCGCCGCCGTGTGGAATGCAGAATGTCTTGTGCAAGTTCATGTGCATGACGTCGGGACCAAATTCGCCGGGTTGGCAGATGCCGACCATCGCTTGTAGGTTGGCGCCGTCCATATAGACCTGACCACCGTTGTCGTGGATGATCTGACACATCTCGCGGATTTGGGTTTCGAACACGCCGTGTGTTGATGGGTATGTGACCATCAGCGCGGCGAGTGTGTCTTTGTTGGCTTCTGCTTTTTCACGCAGATCCTCAACATCGACGTTGCCGTGATCATCACATTTAACGACGACGACTTTCATGTTTGCCATTACCGCACTGGCAGGGTTGGTGCCGTGTGCGCTGGCGGGGATCAGACAGATATTACGCTCTGATTGACCGTTATCGCGATGGAATGCACGAATGGTCAACAAGCCAGAGTATTCGCCCTGTGAACCCGCGTTGGGTTGCAGGGACACGGCATGAAAACCGGTAAGGTCACAGAGTTTCTTTTCCAGATCATCAATCAGTTCTTTGTAGCCTAGAACTTGATCAATGGGTTGGAAGGGATGTATTTGCCCGAATTCTGGCCACGTAATCGGAATCATTTCCGATGCCGCATTCAATTTCATGGTGCACGACCCTAGAGGGATCATCGCTGTGTTGAGTGCGAGATCTTTATTCTCCAACGTCTTCATGTAGCGCATCATGGCAGTTTCAGACTGATGCTTGCTGAATACGGGGTGCATCAAGAATAGGCTGGTGCGTGTGAGTGCATCAGGAATGCCCGTGCCGCAATTGCCGTCCAGTTCTTCAACGACAAGCCCATGATCTGTCTTGCCGCTCAGGATTGCGAACAGCTGATCAATATCGTCGCGATCTGTGCGTTCGTTGGCCGAAATACCAACACAGTCGGCGTCGATGATGCGTAGATTAAAGCCCGCATCGATGGCGCGTTTGTGGATAGCGTCTGCGGCCCCTGGGGTTTCCAAAACGATGGTGTCGAACCAGCTGTCATTTTTCGATTTGATGCCCAGCTTGGCGGCACCCGCAACCAAGATAGACGTCAAACGTTCGACGCGTTCCGCGATGCGGCGAATGCCTTCTGGGCCATGATACACGCAGAACATGCTGGCCACGTTGGCGAGCAGTACCTGCGCTGTGCAAATGTTTGAGGTCGCTTTGTCACGACGGATGTGCTGTTCGCGTGTTTGCAATGCCATGCGTAAGGCTTGGTTGCCGTGCGAATCGACCGACACACCGATGATCCGACCGGGGACTGAGCGTTTGTATTCTTCGCGCGCCGCCATGAAAGCTGCATGCGGGCCGCCGTAACCGAGTGGCACGCCGAACCGTTGAGCGGAGCCGACAACGATATCAGCCCCCCATTCCCCTGGTGGGGTGAGCAGGGCAAGCGACAGAATATCAGCGGCAACGGTGACAAGACCACCCGCTTCATGCACGCTTTCGACCAACGATGCATAGTCTTGGATGTCGCCATCAACGCCTGGGTACTGCAGAACAATGCCGAAAACATCAGCGACGTTCAGATCAGTCATGGGATCGCCGACAATGACGTCGATTCCAAGTGGTTGGGCGCGGGTTTCGACTACTGCAATGGTTTGCGGCAAGCAATCCGCAGCGACAAAAATCGCATTGTTTTTGCTTTTGCCGACGCGTTGCATCAGCGTCATCGCTTCGGCGACGGCGGTTGCTTCATCTAACAATGATGCGTTGGCAAGCGGCATGCCTGTGAGATCGATTACGGATTGCTGAAAGTTCAACAAAGCTTCAAGACGGCCTTGTGAAATTTCCGCCTGGTATGGCGTGTAGGCCGTGTACCAGCCTGGGTTCTCGATAAGGTTTCTGAGGATGACGCTCGGCGTGATCGTGTCGTGATAGCCAAGGCCGATCAGTGACTTCATGACCTTGTTTTTCTCGGCCATTTTCTGAAGTGCCGTGAGGGCTTCTGCCTCGGTCATTGGCATTTCGCCGTCCGTTTGGACGTTCAAAATACTGTTGGGAACCGCGGCATCAATCAGATGGTCTAGGCTGTCTTGGCCGACGACCTTTAGCATTTCAGCGATGTCATCATCCGACGGCCCGATATGCCGGGCCGCGAACTCATCGATATTTTCAAGAACACTCAGGCTGTTGCGGGTCATTCATCAAGGTCCTTCAATAGCTCTTGATATGCTGCCGCATCCATCAAATCTTCTAGCTCAGCGGCGTCCGAAATTTTGACCTTATAAAGCCAGCCGTCACCTTCGGCATTTTCGTTGACCGTTGTTGGCGCATCAGCAAGTTCTTCGTTCACTTCGGTCACTTCGCCCGAGCAAATGGCATACACTTCGCTGGCGGCTTTCACGGATTCGACGACGCATGCATCTTCGCCCATTTCAAGCGTGGCACCTACTTCTGGAAGCTCCACATAAACCAATTCGCCAAGTTGTTCTTGTGCGTGATCTGTGATGCCAACGGTTCCAGTGTCGCCGTCGATTGTGATCCATTCGTGATCTTTTGAATATTTAGTCGTCATGTCCGATCTCCTGTTCTGGTCGGAAAAGTTGAAACGTAACGGTCAGGAACCGCGGAAATATTGATGAGGTTGGAAAGGCATTTTGGTAACGGTGGCGGGAACCATTTTCTTGCGAACGGCAAGCTCGACTTTGGTTCCCTCGGTTGCCATGTCGGTTGGTACGTAACCCATGGCGATGGGGTGTTCGACGCTGGGGCCAAACCCACCAGACGTAACGATGCCAATAGCATCGCCGCCAGGGGTGTGAATGACAGTCCCTTCACGTGCAGGTGCACGCCCTTCTGGGACCAAGCCGACACGTTTACGGCTGGCGTCGCCAGCCAGTTCGTCCATGACGCGATCCGCACCTGGGAAATCGGCAGCTTCGCGGCGGCGCTTTGAAATGGTCCAGCGTAGATCAGCTTCGATCGGGCTCGTCGTCTCATCCAGATCATTGCCGTACAAGCAAAGACCAGCTTCTAAACGCAGGGTATCGCGAGCACCCAAACCGATCGGCATGACCTCGTCATGTTTGACCAGGGCATTGGCAATAGTTTCGGCGGCATCCGTTGGGATCGATAGTTCGCAACCATCTTCGCCCGTATAGCCGGACCGTGTGAGATGACATGGAATGCCATCAAAGGTCGTTTCCACTGCGGACATGAACGGCATATCTTTAATATCTGCTGCGATATGGCGGGATAATACGTCGATGGCCTTTGGCCCCTGCAAGGCCAGCAATGCACGATCAGAAATGATTTCCATTTCGGCTTTGCCATCGACCGCGGCTGCAATCAGCGGCAGGTCGACATCTTTGCGTGATGCATTGACGACGACATACAATCGATTGTCCCACTTGGTCACAATCAAATCATCGATGATGCCGCCCGTCGCATTTGTCAGCATGGTATATCGCGAACGTCCAACAGCCAGATTTTGAATGTCGCCGGGTACGATGGATTCCAACGCGGCAATCGCATCTTCGCCGTGCAGCCACAACTGTCCCATGTGGGACACATCGAATAGGCCTGCTGACTGTCTGGTGTGTTTGTGTTCTTCGATGATGCCCGCAGGATACTGAATAGGCATTTCGTATCCGGCGAATGGGACCATCTTGCCGCCATGGGCACGATGAAACGCATCAAGGGTAAGTGATTGTAAGTCTTGGTTTACTGGATCTGTCACATGGTTCCTCCGACAATTGGGTTCGCCCTTACCGCGCACAGTTGTGCGTCATGCGGTAGAACGCCCCCTCTGTCTCGGAACCTGAAAGTGTCACCCATCCCAGTGGGTTTACATCTTCGGTGGGTGTGGCTTTTTGCCACATCCGCTTTCCAGAGCCTCTAAATAACTGCGGTCCATTTGCCTGAGAGATTCCGGGGCGGTTGCTCCTTCGGCGCCGACATGTCAGTTGTCGGTCTCTCCCACAATTATGTAACGAGGATAATTTTATTCGACGATAGATCATCGCAAAACCTAGCAACCGGGTCAACTGGCATTGCGAAGTTACTGAAGCCGGTCTCGGATTCTCTTTCGATTGAATTCGAGTTCTTCCGGTGTCAGGACAAACCCGGCATATACCAGATAATATTTGCTTCGAATTTCCGGTGTGATTGGCAATTCAAGTGTCGTGGGGACTGTCGTGACGACCAAGCGTGTTCGGTTTCCCTCAAACGATACGTTGAGGTTGAGTTCCTCGCGATACAAAATTTCTTTGTCGGGGTCCGTGATCACCACGAAATAAGGAAGTTTTGCGACAGCCTCTGTATTAGACGCGCCCATCTCAGTAAGGATGACGGGCGATACATCTAACTCCATAACGCCGGTATTGGTTTCGGTATCAACATTGGATAGGCATCCCAATCTGATTTCGCCCATCCTAGCGCTGACCAAAATATCGGTGATATCACGACCAGGACCATCGCGAAACTGGACAAGGGTGGCCGCATCTTCCAGAACAAAAAAATCGGGACATGGCAGAATGACAGGCTTATCGACAAATGGCAGGTCTGATGTTTCACATCCGACCAGTGCCAATGCGCCGAAACATAATCCGAGAATTTGGAGACTTATTTTTTTCAAAGGTTTGAATGCGTCCCGTCGCAAAACGGCTGCCCATCAGTCCGTTTGCAGCCGCATAGATAGGCTGTACCGGATTTCTCTGCTGTAAAGACGTGGGGCGTCATATCGCCATCAGAATGCGTACCGTCACAAAATGGTTGTTTCGTGCTTCGGCCGCATGTGCACCAGGCGTATTTCTTGCCCTCAACCAGTTCGACGGCATAAGGCTCTTTTTGTGCAATTTCTGCTTCTGCCATGAGAGGACTCCATTTATGAATTGATTGTTGGCAGCACTCTAAATGACGTTGCGTATGGCCTCAAGCGGTAGCTGTCGCTTGGTGTGATTGGTTATGGTGCGCTGAGCTGTTGTCCTTGGCCAGGATCAACAAGGCGTATCAATGTTGCTGCCAGTTTTGCCATGGTACGTGATCGGCTCCAGGCGTTCTCAATATCTTTTGCGATGGCAATACCGTGATCAAATGCGCGCCATGCGGCATCTTTATTGCCTTCAATGGCGTGCCCCTCGGATAATTCAGTGTACATCCAGACTCTGCTCAGCGCCCCAATAACCTCATTTGTGGCATCTTCGGCCATCGCTTCAGTCTTGACCCATTCTTCGTCTCCAATGGCGCGTTGCTGGGCGGTGATCAGCCAAAGGGTATGCGCTTTTAACTTGCGATCATTGATTCTCTCGGCGATGTCGATGGCTTTGCGCACGGCTTGGAGGCGTCCACTGATGTCGATATCTGCGGCATTCGATATATCGTGGATTTGTGTCATGGCTATTGCGATCCGGCTAATCGCGAATGATTGCGCGTACGGTCGTTCAATCCGGTCCACTGCGGCAAGTGCGGTTTGCAGCGTTGTATCGGCGTCTTCTGTCCGCCCCTTGGCGGCTTGTGCCAATGCGATGCGACCCAGTGCGATGGCGCGGTAACGAACGCTTTCGATACTCGACGCGGTGGCAAGTG
>DGNZ01000105.1 GCA_002389175.1 Rhodospirillaceae bacterium UBA4479
CTGTGATTAAAGCTGCCGCTGCAGGCAATACGCCTGTTTACGGTGTAAATACAGGCTTTGGAAAACTAGCTTCGTTGCGAATTGCACCTGATGACACAGCAACATTGCAGCGCAATTTGATCTTGTCACATTGCTGCGGTGTGGGGGGATCTATCCCACGGGCACATGCGCGGTTGTTGATGGTGCTTAAACTACTGAGCTTTGGGCGTGGTGCGTCTGGTGTAAGGTGGGCGTTTGTCGAATTACTAGAGGCCATGCTCGCCCGTGGTGTGACGCCCGTTATCCCAGTACAAGGGTCCGTCGGTGCTTCTGGTGATTTGGCACCGCTATCGCATATGACTGCCGTTTTGATAGGCTACGGTGAAGCTGAATATTTAGGTCAAATACTGCCGGGAGCTGCCGCATTGACGGCTGCAGGCCTGACGCCTATCGCATTAGGGCCCAAAGAAGGTCTAGCATTTATCAACGGCACACAGTTTTCGACAGCATTTGCGCTTGCTGGTCTGTTTGATGGTTGGAGTGCTGCGCAATCTGCGCTGGTTACCTCTGCGCTTTCAACTGACGCGATCATGGGATCTACTGCGCCCTTGCAGCCCGAAATTCACTCTTTGCGGGGTCATGCGGGACAGATCGAAGCAGCAAGGTTTATGCGGGCATTGCTGCAAGGTTCTGAGATCCGTGAAAGCCATCTTTTGGGTGATGCACGCGTACAGGATCCTTACTGCATTCGTTGCCAGGCACAGGTCACCGGGGCGGCGATGGATGTCTTGCGACAAGCGGCCCATACTCTGGAGATTGAGGCGAACGCAGCTACTGACAACCCATTAGTGTTGACCGGGGCAGGGCTGATTGTGTCTGGAGGCAACTTTCATGCTGAACCTGTAGGCTTTGCCGCTGATATGATTGCATTGGCCTTGGCTGAAATTGGTGCGATCGCGCAGCGCCGTGTAGCACTTATGGTTGACCCTGTGCTGTCGTTCAACCTGCCAGCGTTCCTGACCCCGCGCCCTGGCCTTAATTCTGGCTTGATGATCGCCGAGGTGACCACAGCTGCGTTAATGGCGGAAAACAAACATATTGCAATGCCTTGTGTGACTGACAGCACGCCGACGTCGGCTAATCAGGAAGATCATGTTAGTATGGCTGCCCACGGTGCGGTGCGGTTGGGTAAAATGGTGCAAAACCTAAACGTCATCCTAGGGGTAGAGGCAATTTGCGCAGCCCAAGGCATAGAATTTCGCGCGCCATTGCAAACAAGCAACTCGCTGCAAAAAGTTGTAGCGCGCCTTCGGCAAGATGTGGCTACTTTGGGTGATGATCGCTATTTGGCACCCGATCTTGCTGCCGCTGCTGTTCTGATTGGCAATGGCGCCATAGTGCAAGCATGTGATCTCCCGCTGCCAGAGATCTTATCATGATGCCTGTAAAAGTTAAGCTGGGCGACAGCGCGGTGATTTTATGTGTGCCGCATAATGGGATATTTTTGCCCAATGCCTTGATGGCTCGGCTGAATGAGCGGGTGCGCGTGGCTCAACGCGCCTATTTGACGGCAGAAGCCCCCCCTGGACTTATTCTCACAAAAAGGCAGAACCTATGCACTTATTTCTAAAAGAAATTCTTCAATTTTTAGATAAAATCGCCCACTCGGGCGTTCCCAATTCGTGATGGAGCCTAATATGCTTGACCGCAAAAACACACGCGATGTCTATCCCGCTACTGGCACTAAAATTACTGCTAAGTCGTGGCAAACTGAAGCAGCGATGCGAATGTTGATGAATAACCTACATCCTGATGTGGCCGAGAACCCACATGAACTTGTCGTCTATGGTGGCATTGGTCGCGCAGCCCGGAGTTGGGGAGATTTCGATCGCATCGTTGCGACGTTGAAAGACCTTGAAGATGATGAAACCCTACTTGTGCAATCTGGCCGACCAGTTGCCGTGGTACGAACACATAAAGATGCGCCCCGTGTTTTGATCGCAAACTCTAATCTTGTGCCACATTGGGCCACTTGGGATCATTTCAATGAACTCGATAAAAAGGGTCTTATGATGTATGGCCAGATGACGGCCGGGTCATGGATTTATATTGGAACCCAAGGAATTGTTCAGGGCACCTATGAGACCTTTGCAGAAGCAGGTCGTCAGCATTTTGGCGGTTCCCTGAAAGGTAAGTGGATTTTGACCGGGGGGCTTGGAGGGATGGGTGGCGCACAGCCATTGGCTGCTGTTATGGCCGGTGCATGTTGCCTGGCTGTGGAATGCGACGAAACCAGAATCGATTTTAGGCTGCGCACCCGTTATGTTGACGCCAAAGCGCAAACTTTGGACCAGGCGATTGCTATGATCGCCGATTGGACTGCCAAGGGTGAAGCAAAGTCGGTGGGGTTGCTCGGTAACGCTGCCGACGTCTTTCCTGAACTCGTGCGCCGAATGAACGCGGGTGGTAGGCGACCTGATATTGTTACGGATCAAACGAGCGCCCACGACCCTCTGCATGGTTATCTGCCGCAAGGTTGGAGCGTGGCCGAATGGCGCGCCAAACAAGAATCTGATCCGAAATTGGTCGAGAAAGCAGCCCGCGCCTCGATGCGTGGCCATGTAGCGGCTATGGTAGATTTTTGGAATGCTGGTGTGCCTACACTGGATTATGGCAATAACATCCGGCAAATAGCAAAAGAAGAAGGGCTTGAGACTGCTTTTGATTTTCCCGGTTTTGTGCCGGCTTATATCCGACCTTTGTTTTGCAAAGGTATCGGTCCGTTCCGTTGGGTAGCACTGTCAGGCGACCCAGAAGATATATACAAAACTGATGTGGCGATGAAAAAACTATTCCCTGAAAACCATCATCTGCACCGTTGGTTAGATATGGCGGCTGACCGTATTGCCTTTCAGGGTTTGCCAGCTCGTATTTGCTGGATCGGGTTGGGAGACAGACACCGTGCAGGGTTAATGTTTAACGAAATGGTCAAGTCAGGGGAATTGAAAGCTCCGATCGTGATTGGACGTGACCACCTTGATTCAGGCTCTGTCGCATCGCCCAATCGCGAGACTGAATCCATGCTTGACGGCTCGGACGCCGTATCTGATTGGCCGTTGTTGAACGCATTAGTAAATACAGCTTCGGGCGCAACCTGGGTATCAATCCATCATGGTGGTGGCGTTGGGATGGGGTTCAGTCAACATTCCGGAGTGGTCATAGTGGCAGATGGAAGCGATGAGGCGGCCAAACGCATAGAGCGGGTGCTTTGGAACGATCCTGCCTCTGGTGTTTGGCGCCATGCGGACGCTGGATATGAGACAGCGGTTGACTGCGCCAAAGAGCGTAAGCTGCGCCTGCCAACCATTTTGGGAAATTGAGCTACTCGCTGACATAGTGGCATAGGGCGGAGAACTACCTGACGGCGAGGCAATAGCACAAGCTAGTCATTTAGTGACTGCGTCGGGGCTAATTCTAAACTTATGGTAAAAGCTAATGGGCGGGCGAGGTCATAGCTTTTACCTAAGTGGTTGGCTTGTTCCAATTCAGGTGGTGCATTCAATCACGAAAAGCGCCTCATAGGGTGCTGTTGTTAAAATTTTTGGAAATTTTTCAGGGGGAAGGACAAGGCAAACACTATGGTATTTATCTCCATATCCAAAATACTGTAAGTTAAAGAAATAGCAAACTGCGAGGAGCAATTATGATTGATCTTTACACCTGGACTACTCCAAATGGGCGCAAGGTATCAATCCTGCTGGAAGAGTTGGGCGTCCCTTATAATATTTACCCTATTGATATTACAAAGGATGAACAGTTTTCTCCCAGCTTTTTAAAAATAGCGCCAAATAATAGAATTCCCGCGATTGTTGATCAGGAAACAGGTATTCATTTGATGGAGACAGGCGCTATAATGATGTACCTCGCAAACAAATATGATAAGTTCCAATGCGAAGGTAACGAATACTGGCGTGTGGTTGAGTGGTTGATGTGGCAGATGGGCGGTCTCGGCCCGATGCTTGGACAAGTGCATCATTTTGTTAAATATAACAAAGGTAAGTCCGACTACAGTGAAACGCGGTTTTCCACGGAAGCAAAGCGTCTCTACCGTGTCTTGAATGAACGTCTGGCAGATCGGGGTTTCATCGCAGGTGAAGGAAAAGGCAAATATTCTATTGCAGATATAGCTTGTTGGCCGTGGGTGTCACGATTTGAATGGCAAGAAATAGACTTAAATGACTTCCCTAACGTGCGTGACTGGTACGTACGAATCGCTGAACGACCTGCAGTTCAAAAGGGCTATTCAATTCCTAAATTTACGACAGAAGTACCTTTGCCGTGAGTAATACACCTTGAGCCTAGAGGTTCTGGGGCAGGCGCTGGGGCGCCCGACCGTACTTTACTCGCCCGACTAGGTCATTGACATCGAATTTGGTGTCCCAATATGGGCTGTAGCTTCAATTTCAAGTAAAGCATCATCCTCAATAAGGCCAGCAACTACCACCATTGACATCGCTGGGAAATGACGGCCCAACACGCGGCGGTACACTTCACCTACTTCACGTTGACGTGCTGCATATTCTTTTTTGTTGACAATAAACCACGTTAGCCGGGTAATGTCTTCAGCCTTGCCTCCCGAAGCTTGTACGACGTCAAGTATGTTGCGTAAGGCTTGTTCCATCTGCCCTATGAAGTCATGTGTCTCGAATACCTGATTTGCCGTCCAACCAATTTGCCCGCCAACATAAAGCGTTCCGTCTCCGGTCAGCATCCCATTCGCATACCCTTTGGCTGGAGCCCACCCGTCGGGGTGTATTACAGTAAGTGTCATAGATTACTCCTAAGGTAAGGGATTAGGGCGTTGCGGATTAAATCTGGCCATTTCTGGGGGCGGCCTAATTTGTTGGTGTAGACAAGTGTTGTTTCTGTAATGAATCTTCGTTCGGCGGCTGTCGATCCTCTCACTGATAAATTTATGCTGGATGTGCCAATGCGCACTACTTCTAACGTTATGACGAGTAGGTCGCCATGGCGGCTTGGCGCAAGAAAGGTTGTTGATATCTGCGCTGTAGGTGTGCCTGCGGTTATAAGTAGCGTTTCGAATGGTGTACCTATCTCGTCAAAGAATGCCTCAACGCAATCGTTTATCATCTCAAAATACCGCGGGTAAAAAACTATCCCCGCAGGATCGCAGTGCTTGAAGAGGACCTTTTGATTGATTGAGAAAAGCATCATATTGCTCCTTAAAATTCATTAAAATAAATTGCACTCAATGAGTTATTAATGACCTCCATGTCGCGTAGGTGGTCATTGGATGAACATCCCAACATTTTCACCGATTGGTAATATTCGCCCCTAATTGAGTGCATTTCGGAGAAAGATTTGCGTAGTACCATCGCGTTAGCTAGGGAATATGACGTGCTCTGCTTACAAGTGTAGGGATCGAAAAAACGGGGCATAGTTTATTCCTTTTAAATTTCAGGCACAGTAGGTATTTTAATGAAGGTTTTATAAAAGAGGTGTGGTCGTCGCCGATTTGTGAGATTCTAGACCCCAATCAACCGCTGAGAAATGTTGGCTGTCAGCTCAGACATGGCTCCGGTCCAAACTGTATTGCCGCGCTCAAGAATTGTTGCCTTGTCGCAGACCTGCCTCAACTCGGCCATGGATTTGTCGATCAAAATGATAGTCATACCTGTCTCTTTTTTGAGCTGTCCAATGGCTTTCCAAATCTCTTGCCTGACGATAGGGGCCAAACCTTCGGTTGCCTCGTCCAGCACCAAAAGGCGCGGGTTGGTCATAAGGGCGCGTCCGATGGTCAACATTTGTTGCTCACCTCCCGACAAAGTGTCTGCCCGTTGGTTTTTACGTTCCCCTAATTTTGGGAAAAGGGTCGTGACACGTGCCAAACTCCAAGGCCCGCCCCTTGCTGCGGCTATCAGGTTTTCAGCGACGGAAAGATCAGAAAAACACCGACGCCCCTCTGGTACAAGGCCTATTCCTAAGCGCGCAACCTCATGGCTCGCCAATCGCGTAATGTCTTGGCCCCCAAAGGTCAGCTGGCCGGTCGTCGATATCATTCGGAATATTGTCTTCACTGTGGTGCTTTTACCCATACCGTTACGACCCATCAACGCCATGACCTCACCTTCGGACACATCTAGATTGACATCAAACAATGCCTTGGAAGAGCCGTAACTGGCTGTAACACATTCAAGCTTAAGAAGGCTCATTCACCATCTCCCAGGTAAGCTTCGCGGACGGCTTTGCTGGACCTAATTGTTGCAACAGTGCCCGTTTCTATGATTTTACCGTAGACAAGTACGCTGATCCGGTCGGCTAAAGCGAACACGGCATTCATGTCGTGTTCAACCAAAAGTATTGGAGCCTCGCCGCGCAAGTTATCCAAAAACTTCGTTAGAACTTTTGATCCTTCCGCTCCAAGGCCAGCCATTGGCTCATCCATGATGAATGCTTTGGGTTTAAGAGTCAGCGCGACGGCAACTTCCAATTGTCTACGTTGGCCATGGCTAAGCTCAGATGTGAGAGTCGACATTTGACTTTGCAGGCCGACTCTAACCAGGGCTTCGATTGCAATATTTCGCAACCTGGTATCACTGAGAATAGGTTTAAAAAACCTCCAAGGAGATCCACACGCCCCAATTGCGCCAAGCATGACGTTTTGCAAGACAGTGTCTTCCATCGCTAAGGCTGAAATTTGGAACGTACGTCCGATACCAGCTTTAGCGCGAGCAAGTGTATTGGCTAGGGTGACGTCCTGTCCTAATAGCTCAATACGCCCTGAGTTTGGTTTTAGCTCGCCACATATTTGCGAAATCAGCGTCGATTTTCCGGCTCCGTTGGGGCCAATTATAGCATGAATTTCGCCGGGATACAAATTAATGGATACGTCATCTGTGGCTTTAAGGGCACCAAAGGACTTGTGAAGGTTATGTGTAGCGAGGATCGGATCAGTCATGTGAAATCCCCCGACCGGTAATTAGACCAACCAATCCACCGGGAGCAAACAATACGATGACCAACAAAAGTATACCGAGGTAAATATGCCAAAAATCGCTGATGCCACCGAGAAAATGTTCCAGCATTACAAAGGTGACTGCGCCGATGATAGGTCCGCAGAGCCTCGCGACTCCGCCCAGAATTATGAAGATCATAATCTCACCTGACGTCTGCCAGCTGAACATCGTCGGGCTGACAAAGCGGTTGAGGTCCGCAAACAATGCGCCAGCTAAACCCGTGATCACTCCTGAAATAACAAAGGCAACAAGTTTCAAGTGAGTTGGGTTCAGGCCAACGGTTAGAACTCGCTGCGGTACTTGGCGCGCGGAGTTCAATGCCAGTCCGAACGGAGATTTTTTTATAAAGGCGTTCAATGCAACAACTAGGCATAAGATCACAAAGCAAATTATGAAAAAATTGACAGGCACTAAGGTATTTATGCCGGGAAATTCGTTGCGAACGTAAATAGATAGGCCATCTTCACCGCCGTAACTCGTCCAACTAATTGAAAAGAAGTAAAGCATTTGCCCAAATGCCAGCGTGATCATGATGAAGTAGACGCCAGCGGTACGCAAGGACAACATACCGATGAACAGTGCCGCGAAGGCCGATGTGATCATCGCTACCAACCAAATCACTGGCATTGATTTAGTCCCTTCGATTAGAAACGGCGCCTCCATCAAAGGTGTGTAGGTCTGCGCATGATGAGCAAGGATGCCCATCGCATAGCCACCAATTCCAAAGAAGACTGCGTGTCCGAAGCTTACCAATCCACCCAACCCGAGGCATATATTCAATCCAACTGCGGCAAGTGCAAAAATGACAGCACGGGTAGCAAGCGTTATTGTGAACGGCTGATCATTGAAGAAGGCCCAAATGGGTACCGTGAATAATAGTATTAAAACCAGTGCGTTCAAATTACGTTCACGGATCATAGGCGTGTTCCAAACAAACCAGTTGGTCGCCAAATAAGTACAAAACCCATGAGAATATAGATCGCCATTGAGGCAAGAGCCGAGCCAGATGTTTGCGCTGCGTTTGGCTCCATAAATAGTTTGAAAATTTCAGGCAGAAAAACTCCGCCCAGCGTATCTGTAAGCCCTACAAGAAGTGCACCTATCAGCGCCCCTTTTATTGAACCTATTCCACCTATAACAATCACAACAAAGGCAAGGATCAGGACTGGTTCACCCATGCCAACCTGTACGGATTGGATAGCTCCTACCAATGCTCCAGAAAGTCCAGCGAGGGCAGCACCAAGCGCAAAGACCAGAGTGTAGAGTTTTGAAATGTCGACACCAAGGGCTGCGATCATTTCTCGATCATTTTTACCTGCCCTAATTTGGATGCCGATGCGGGTTCCGTTGATCAGTAGGCCAAGAGCGCCAGCTACAGCCAACCCTACAAAAATCAAAACCAGTCTGTACAGTGGATATTCAATGCCACCCAATAGCGTGACAGGGCCGGAGAAGTAATCAGGTATATTCAAAAACAGAGGAAATGAACCAAATATCAAACGCGTACCTTCGGAAAAGATCAATATAAGTGCAAAGGTCGCAAGTACTTGATCGAGGTGGTTGGTAGAATAGAGTCTACGTATAACCAACATTTCTACCAACACGCCCGCGATTGCGGCAGCTGCCATCGCTGCTATCAAAGCTAATACAAACGATCCTGTTAATCCTGCCACTGTTGCCGCTGCGAACGCACCTATCATATAAAGAGAGCCATGCGCGAGGTTGATTAACCCCATGACTCCAAAGATAAGTGTCAGGCCAGCAGCCATCAAAAATAGCATTACGCCGAACTGCAGACCGTTCAAAATCTGCTCTATAATCAATATTGTAGGCATCTTTAGAAGTTTCCTTAGGCCTCTGGGAAAGCGGGTGCCTGCCCAGAGGTTTTTCAGCTTAGAATGTGCATTCAGCAGCGTAGACGTCGCCGTGATTTTCAAGCGCCACACCAATGATCTTATTGGTATAAACATCGCCTTCTTTGACGACTTGTCGGGCATAGATGTCCTGAATAGGATGGTGGTTTGATCCGAATTCAAAATCACCACGTGTACTGTCAAAATTAGCTACTTCAAGCGCGGCTCGGAACGCATCCGCATCATCTGGGTTCGCCACTTCAAGCGCCGAAATCAACAGGTTCGCCGTGTCAAAGCCTTGGCTTGCGTAAAGGGAAGGCAGGCGGCCGTACTCCGCTTGGAACGTCGCAACAAATGCGGCATTTGTAGGGTTGTTGATATCCTTGTTCCATTGGCTCGTGTTCACCACGCCAAGGGCTGCATCGCCGACGGCTTGCAATATACCTTGGTCAAATGAGAACGCAGGTCCAACAACGGGTAGATCGATGCCACTGTCTGCGTACTGCTTGAGGAAGGAAATTCCCATTCCACCTGGAAGGAAGAAAAACACGCTATCTGCTCCTGATGCACGGATTTGAGCAATTTCTGAGGCATAGTCTGTTTGGCCAAGTTTTGTATAAAGTTCCCCAGCGAGTTCGCCTTTATACATGCGTTTGTAACCGGTCAACGCATCTTGCCCTGCAGGATAATTTGGGGCCATGATGAAGCTGTTGGCATAGTTCACACTATTTGCGTAGGCACCTGCTGCTTCATGAAGGCTGTCGTTCTGCCAAGCCACGTTGAAATAGTTTTTGTGACATCCCTTGCCTGCTAGCGCCGATGGCCCAGCGTTTGGCGAAAGATAAAACTTTCCTTGCGCAACTGTGGATGGTATCACTGCCATGGCCAGGTTCGACCAGATGATACCAGTCATCACGTCAACGTTTTCGGACTGGATCATCTTATCAGCAAGCTGCACAGCAACATCTGGTTTTTGCTGATCGTCCTCGATAATAACCTCGATATCGCTGCGGCCAGACTGCGCAATGGCGAGCATGAATCCGTCGCGTACATCGATACCCAAACCCGCTCCACCGCCTGAGAGCGTAGTTATCATTCCAACCTTGACCCCCTCAGCGAATGCTCCACCCGCTAGGGCTGTGAGTGCAGTAGATAAAATAAGTGTCCTAAGTTTCATTTGTCTTCTCCTAGTTGTTAAAATTGTTTTTTTGTATGGGCTTTGGGTCTTTGATCTTGGAGTTAAATGACAGGAATCTTCCTGTCTTTAATAGTGTCGTTCCCTCCAGGCTTCAGCATGAAGCGTTGGATTTTTCCGGTTGCGGTCTTAGGTAGTGTCGATGCAAAAACAATACTTCGGGGGTATTTATAGGGTGCGATCATGGATTTAACATGATCTTGAAGCACTTTTACAAGCTCCTTTGTGTCGCCAAAGCCTTTCGACAAGACAATATGTGCTTCGACGATAAACCCGCGTTCTATGTCTGGTGCCCCGATGACGGCACATTCCGCGACACTAGTATGTGCGAGCAATGCGGCTTCTACTTCTGGGCCTGCAATATTGTAGCCGGATGACACAATCATGTCGTCATTACGTGCCAAAAAATGAAAGTAGCCATCATCATCTTGAATAAAAGTATCACCGGAAATGTTCCATCCGTTTTGTACATATTCTTCTTGCCGCTGACCGCCCAAATACCGGCATCCAGTTGGTCCTTTGATGGCAAGCCGTCCCGGCGTTCCACGCGATAACTCAGCGCCATCTGGATCAACGATTTTGGCTTGATACCCTGTGACAGTCTTGCCCGTCGACGATGGCGTGTGATCATCAAGTCGATTGGAAATGAAGATATGTAACATTTCTGTTGCCCCTATCCCGTCGAGCATTGGCTTGCCCGTCTTTGCAATCCATTCGTTATAAACCGGGGCAGGTAGCGTCTCGCCTGCCGATACGGCCGCTCGTAAAGACGATAAATCCGCACCCTCATCCATTGCGCGCAACATCGCGCGGTAGGCCGTAGGGGAAGTGAAGCAGATAGTCGCACGATATTTTTCTATGATTTCGATCATATGCGGCGGGGATGCTACTTCGAGCAGTGTTGCAGCAGCCCCAAACCGCAACGGGAAAATGGCGAGCCCCCCCAAACCAAAAGTAAACGCAAGTGGAGGAGAACCAACGAAGATGTCATCAGGTGTCACGCCCAAGACCTCACTTGCATAACCATCAGCAATGATCAGGAGGTCGCGGTGGAAGTGCATAGTTGCCTTAGGATCGCCCGTGGAGCCAGAAGTGAATCCCAGCAGAGCGACATCGTCACTCATAGTTTTAACAGCCTCATAGCAAACGGATTTTTCAAGTGCTAAGCGGTCCAGTTCTGCATCATGGTTTGACGTGCCATCAAAGCCCATCACCCGTTTCAGTGTCGGATTTCCTTTAGCGCAAGTTTCCATCTCTTCCATCAGACGTGTATCACATAGAGCATAGGAAATTTGTGCTTTGTCGACGTATTTACTCAACTCTCCGGCGCGCAACATAGGCATCGTGTTGACCACAATAGCGCCCACTTTTGTCGCAGCAAGCCAGCAAGCCACCATGGCTGGATTATTCGCCGACCGGATCAGAACGCGATTGCCAGGTCGAACGCCCAAATTGTCGACAAGGACGTTAGCTAATCTGTTCGTCCAATCTGTCAGCTCTTTGTAGGTCCGGCGACGGCCATTCCCGATTAGCGCTGTGTGATCCCCGAAACCCTTCTTAACCATAATGTCTGTCAGCTCGACCCCAGCGTTTAGATGAGCAGGGTACTTAAACCCATCGAGCAACAGTTCTGGCCAACTCTCAGCCGGAGGAAGATTGTCGCGAGCAAATGTGTCTGTATGAGCGCTTGTGCTGAGCATGATTTATTGACCTATAGTTTGCCGTGCGATGATGACGCGCTGGATATCTGATGCGCCCTCGTAGATGCGTAAGGCACGAATTTCCCGATATAACTTTTCGACTGTTTCACCTGATTTGACTCCGTCTCCGCCATGCAATTGAACTGCACGGTCGATGACCTTTTGCGCTTGATCGGTTGAAAAAAGCTTGGCCATGGCTGCTTCGCGCGTGACCCGCGGCGCGCCTTTGTCCTTGGCCCAAGCCGCCCGATAAACAAGTAAGGCGCTGGCGTCGATATCGACCGCCATATCAGCGATATGACCTTGCACCATTTGCAAATCAAATAGCGGCGCCCCTTGAATTTGGCGAGTAGTTACTCGGACAATCGCTTCGTCTAACGCGCGCCGTGCAAATCCGAGAGCCGCCGCCGCAACAGTTGTGCGAAACACATCAAGGACTGACATTGCAATCTTGAATCCCGCGCCGCTATTGCCGATCAGCGTTGAAACTGGGACGCGGCAATCTTTGAACTGCAGAGTAGCCAGAGGATGCGGGGCAATGGTTGCTAATCGCTCTACAACATCAAGGCCCCTTGTCGCCGCAGGCACAATAAAAGCTGAGAGACCGCGTGCTCCCGGGGCTTCGCCAGTGCGTGCAAAAACCGTATAGAAGTCGGCAATGCCCCCATTGCTTATCCACGTTTTTTCGCCGTTCAGTACATAGTTGTCACCATCAAGGGTGGCTGTCATGGTGGAGTTTGCAACGTCCGATCCCGATTGTGGTTCGGTCAGCGCGAAGGCCGAGATCGAAGTGCCAGCGCGGATCTTCGGTAGCCATTCAGCTTTCTGCTGGTCAGTGCCGAAAAGGGAGATTGCCCCAGTGCCAAGACCTTGCATAGCAAAAGAAAAGTCGGCCAAACCGTCATGGCGCGCTAATGTTTCTCGGATCAAACATAATGAGCGGACGTCCAATTTTGACACGCCATGATGGTCTACAGCTGCATGTTCTAACCATCCACCGTCGCCCAATGCTGATACCAACGCGCGACACGCAGCATCGGTGTCGCTATGATCAATGTTTACTAGGCTTTGGGTTGCCCAAGTATCTAAGGCCGTCGCAAGTGTGCGATGATGATCTTCAAAAAACGGCCAAGTTAGGAAGGATTTATCCGCCATCAGTTACCCTCAAATACAGGTTTTTTCTTTGAAATGAAGGCATTATAGGCGCGTTCAAAGTCTGCCGTCTTCATGCAAATGGCTTGCGCTTGTGCCTCGGCCTCGATGGCTTGCTCAATCGACATCGACCATTCTTGAGCCAACATCGTTTTGGTCATCATATTTCCAAAATTTGGACCAGCGGCGATGAGCGAGGCCAATTTTGTGGCATCCGTCAACAACTCATCCGCTGGAACCACTTTGTTATGAAAGCCCCACGCATGACCTTCATCCGCACTCATCGAGCGGCCAGTGTACAATAGCTCGGCCGTCCTCCCTTGGCCAATGATGCGTGGCAGGATCGCACAGGCACCCATGTCACAGCCTGCAAGGCCAACTCGAGTGAATAGGAAGGCAACTTTCGCCTCAGGCGTTGCAATTCGTAAATCTGATGCCATTGCAATAATAGCACCCGCTCCGACGCAAATACCGTCGATAGCCGCAATCACAGGCTTGCCGCAGTTCACCATTGCTTTGACTAAGTCGCCAGTCATGCGCGTGAAAGTAAGCAGCTCTTTCATCGACATCTTTGTCAGTGGGCCAATGATGTCGTGGACATCCCCGCCCGAACTGAAATTTCCACCATTTGAAGCAAATACAACCGCTTTTATGTCGTCATTATAGTGCAAATCACGAAACCAATCGCGGAGCTCTGCATAGCTTTCAAATGTCAGAGGGTTTTTTCTATCTGGACGATCTAAGGCGACAGTTGCGATGCCATCGACTATCTCACACTTAAAGTGTTCCACATTTGTAGGCAGGGTCATGACTGTTCCTCGTGCAAACTCTTCTCAAGTAGCTCAAGCCGCAAGCTAATTTCGCGGGAGACATCTGGTGAAAAGTCACTCAACATCTCATCTACCCATGCTTCATGCGCGGCAGCTTGCCGCCTGAACTCTTCTTTACCCCTCTGTGTCATGCGAACAAGTGAGGCGCGCCTATCGCCTGAAACAGGAACACGGATCAAAAAGCCATCTTCAGTGAGCCGATCAACGATGCCGGTCACATTGCCGTTCGATACGCGTAACACACCAGACAGTTGGCTCATTTTGAGACCTTTTTCGAACCGCGAAAGTGCCGCCATAACGTCAAAGCGTGGAAGCGTAGTGTTAAACTCTGTGCGTAAATTTTCACGAAGCGTCGCCTCAATTGTGCGGCTAGCTTTTAAAAAACGAAGCCAAAGCCGAAGGCGCTCCTTTGATGGTGTCTCGACTTCCTTATCCAAATAAGTCTGCATCAAATTTCCCCCCCCGACAAGCTCAGGGCATGGCCATTTATAGATCGTGCGGCATCAGTACAGAGCCAAAGGGCTGTTGCCGCAACTTCCTCTGTATGAATGAACCGTCGCTGCGGGTTACCTTTGGTTAAGGAATTTGCAGCGTCTTTAATATTCATACCGGTTTTTTCAACGATGTTCGCTATCGATCGTTCTAAAAGCGGCGTTTCAATAAATCCCGGGCAGATTGCGTTGACGGTAATCCCTGTTGTTGCTAGCTCCAGTGCCAGTGCTCGAGTTAAGCCAATAACGCCATGTTTAGCTGCGCAATACCCCGTACAATATGGGTATCCCTTGAGGCCCGCAGTCGATGCGATGGCGATCATTCGGCCGGACTTTGCAGCCTTCATGTCTGGCAGTCCTGCCTGCCAGACATTAAAAACTCCGGTCAGGTTTACATCTGTCATATTCGTCAAATCAGCAGCTGTCATCTTGGCAAAGGGAACCGACGTGGCAGCGCCTGCGTTCGCAATTACCGCGGTGATTGGGCCTTGTGCGAATCGTGCAGCGTCAAACGCAGTCTTGACAGCTATATCATCAGTTACATCGCAGATCTGATAAGGCAGGTTTTGGGTAAGCAACGTCGCTTCGGTACGCCCAATGATTGTGACTTTGTAGCCAGCCTTGGCAAATTGCTTTGCTGTTTCCGCTCCGACGCCAGTGCCGCCGCCTGAGATAATGACATGAGCTTGGGTCATACTTTACCTGCCATTTCAATGTCACGGTTCGCGAGACGCCAGGCTTGGTCGCGCCCTGGGTCATAGGGTAGAGGCCATTTTTCTTGCCGATCACCTATACCGGTAGCGGCGTGTAGCGTCCAATATGGATCAGCCAAATGTGGTCGCCCGATACAGACTAAATCAGCACGGCCAGCCATCAGAATCGAGTTCACGTGATCCGCTTCATAGATATTGCCAACAGCCATAGTTTTGATGCCTAACTCATTGCGGATGCGATCCGAGAACGGAGTTTGGAACATGCGCCCATAAACAGGCTTACCCTGCGCAGATGTCTGCCCCGCGGACACGTCGATTATGTCGACACCAGCGACATCGAACATCGTCGCTATCTCGACAGCTTCGCCCGGCGTCACACCGTCATCCCCTGCCCAATCGTTGGCCGAAATGCGCACTGACATAGGCTTGGCACTTGGCCAAACGGCGCGCATTGCTGTGAATACCTCCAGCGGATAGCGCATTCGATTTTTTAGGTCCCCGCCGTACTCATCTGATCGATCATTTGACAAGGGGGAAATGAACGACGAGATCAGGTATCCGTGTGCCGCGTGCAACTCAATCATGTCAAAACCTGCGTGATCAGCCATTTGCGTGGCTGCCACAAATTCGGCTTTCACCGTGTTCATGTCTGTGCGATCCATCGCCTTTGGTGTTGCATTGCCGTTCGACCAGGGGATAGCTGAAGCCGACAATAGGGGCCAATTGCTTGTTTTCAGAGGCTGATCCATGCCCTCCCATGCAACGCGAGTTGAACCTTTGCGACCTGCGTGTCCAATCTGACAGCACGTCATGGCGCCGGTCTCTGCATGTATAAACGCGTTTAAGCGTGCCCATGCATCTTGGTGTTCTGGGGCATATAGACCGGGACAACCAGGCGTAATTCGACCGTTCGCTGACACACAGGTCATCTCGGTATAAACTAGGCCTGCGCCACCTTTTGCCCTCTCTGCATAGTGGATCAAATGCCAATCCATTGGCTTGCCATTTACAGCTTTGTACTGTGCCATTGGTGAAACAACGATACGATTTTTCAAATGCATGTTACGCAACTGAAAAGGAGCAAACATCGGTGCGCGTGCGGGGCCATCTGACGCGTTACCCGCCTGTTTCATGAACCAGCCCTCCGCTGATGCAAGCCAAGTTGGATCTCGTTCACGCAAGTTTTCATGACTGATCCGTTGGGACCGCGTCAACATGGAATAGTTCAATTGAACCGGATCAAGATGTACATATCGCTCAACATCCTCAAACCACTCGACCGAGTTTCTGGCAGCAGATTGTAAACGCAAAACCTCAGTGCGACGATTGTCTTCGTAGTTTTTAAAGGCGTCTTTAAGCGTCGGCTGCGTCGCGATGTCTTCTGCTAGTGCTATGGCGCTTTCTAGCGCAAGCTTCGTACCAGAGCCGATAGAAAAATGCGCTGTCGCCGAGGCATCGCCCAGCAGAACTACATTTTTATGGCTCCAATTTTCACACAAGACGCGGGGGAACTGTATCCATGCCGATCCTCGTATGTGGTTGGCATTTGCCATAAGATCATGTCCGCCCAGATGATCTTTGAATATCTCTTCGCAAACTGAGATGCTTTCTTGCTGCCCCATCTCGCCAAACCCAAAGGAGTCATAGGTTTTTTGATTGCATTCGACGATAAACGTCGCCGTTTCATCATCAAATTGATAGGCATGGGCCCAGACCCAGCCCTTGCCTGTTTCCTCGAATATAAAAGTGAACGCGTCATCAAATTTTTGATTTGTCCCATACCAGACAAACCGGCAGTGGCGGGTGTCGATATCAGGTTGAAATGTATCCTGAAATTCCAACCGTGTTTTAGAATTCAATCCGTCACAGGCAACCACAACATCGAAATCATCCATGTAGTCGGCGGCAGCCCTAACTTCGGTTTCAAATCGCAAGTCAACGCCCAAATCTTGGGCACGCTTATGAAGAATAAGCAAAAGCATCTTACGCCCAATACCGCAAAACCCGTGACCACTTGAGACAAGTTTTTGGCCCTTGTGATGCAACGCAATATCGTCCCAATAGGCAAAGTGCGATCTGATCTCAGCCGCACTCACAGGGTCGTTTGCCTCTAGGTTTTCAAGCGTTTCATCGGACAGAACAACTCCCCAACCGAAAGTGTCGTCGGGCTTGTTACGCTCTAACAGGACAACCTCTGCAGCCGGGGTCCGAAGTTTGGTTGAAATGGCAAAGTAGAGGCCCGCTGGGCCGCCACCCAGGCACGCTATCCGCATAAGGTCGTTCTCCAAGGTTACCAGTATTAGATAGATGCTATGGCGGGAATTAAATTATTTCAAGTAAAAATATTTTATGCTTGAAATAAAATGTGAGTGACCCTAACATTTTATAAATTAATAGATCCGAAGGATAACTTCATGAACCAGATATTCGCAATCGCCATAGCGCGTGAGTCTCGTGACATGCACGGAGGCAATGGTGTCAGTGACGAATATGGCGTTATCCGTCATGTGATGAACCTAGAAGCAGTGAATACCTATGAAGGGACCCATGATGTGCATGCGCTGATCTTGGGGCGTGGTATCACTGGCCTGCAGGCTTTTTCTTAGATGTGTGTTAGCGTCACATTCGAGGGTCACATTGCCATTGTCACAATTGATAATCCGCCGGTCAATGCAGCCTCACACGCAGTGCGTTGCGGATTGATAGACGCGCTCGCGCAAACAGAGGCAGACGCAGCAATTATTGCTGTGGTTTTGCTTTGCGCAGGGAGGACCTTCGTTGCTGGTGCCGATGTACGTGAATTTGGCAAGCCGCCAGTTGAGCCGCATTTGTCTGATGTCGTGGCGGCACTTGAAATGGCAACAAAGCCGTGGGTCGCGGCAATTCATGGTATGGCGCTTGGTGGTGGTTTGGAGATAGCAATGGGATGCCATTACAGAATTTCTGATCCAACGGCAAAGCTTGGCCTACCTGAAGTCAAGCTCGGCCTGATCCCAGGGGCGGGCGGCACAGTGCGACTTCCACGGTTAGTTGGTGCCAGCATGGCGCTTGATATGATGGCAAAGGGAAAACCTGTAACGGCCGTTGCAGCACATACTGGTGGATTAGTCGATGAATTGTCAGGTGCTGATCTACGCGGCGCGGCGATAAAGTTTGCTCTTGAGCATGCGGATATGCGACTTCCTGTTGCTGTCAGTTTACGTGCCATGCCGCAGTTCGATCATGATGCCTTGTCGCACGAGATGTCGATTATTAAATCAAAGGCGTGCGGACAAAACAGCCCTGTCACTGTCTGCGAGGCAGTCTCAAACACAATCAATATGCCTGCGCTTGATGCGCTGAAGGCGGAACGTGAGCTCTTTTTACGTCTTAAAAATGATCCTCAATCACTGGCGTTACGCCATATCTTTTTTGCAGAACGTGCCTCTGGAAAAATACCTGCAATCGCGAATACTCCGACGCCTTCACTCGATAGTGTCGGCATCATTGGCGGTGGTACGATGGGCGCAGGGATTGCGGCTACCTGTCTCTTATCCGGCCTCTCTGTGACAATGATCGAACGCGATGCAGATGCGCTGTCATCGGGTCACTCCAGAGTTATGGACATATTGTCGGGTAGTTTAAAACGTGGTCTGATCTCGACAGATAAATACAAGACCATACAGGCCGCCTTTGTTTGCTCAACGGATTATGCTGCTCTAGGCGATGTGGGTCTCGTTATTGAGGCTGTATTTGAAAGCATGGAAGTAAAAGAGGCGGTATTCAAGTCGTTGGACAATGCCACCAAACCAGATGCGATCCTCGCAAGCAACACGTCATACCTTGATATTGGACAAATTTCCAAATCAGTGAACGATCCTTCGCGAGTTATAGGACTGCACTTCTTTTCTCCTGCTCATATCATGAAATTGTTAGAAATGGTCACCCCCAATGGTGCGTCCCCACATGCGATTGCGACGGGGGTCGCTCTGGGCAGGCGATTGGGTAAAATAGTAGTTCCATCTGGCGTCTGCGATGGGTTTATCGGCAATCGCATCATGTCAGCCTATCGCCGTTCTTGTGAAAACATGATTGAAGATGGCGCTATGCCCTCTGATGTTGATGCCGCCATGCGTAACTTTGGGTTCGCAATGGGTATCTTTGAGATGCAAGACTTGGCCGGTAACGACATTTCGTGGGCAATGCGAAAACGTCTCGCGGCAACACGTAATCCGTCGATTCGTTACGTCGATATTGCCGATAAGCTTTGTGAGCTAGGGCGCTTCGGACGGAAATCTGGGCGTGGCTGGTATCGGTATGTAGACGACAAAACTCATGTCGATCCTGAAGTCAGCGCCTTGATTTTGTCGGAGTCATCTCGCAAGGGCATCGCACGACGCTATTTCAGCCACGAGGAAATTATTAGCGAGATAATAGACGTGATGCATAGCGTTGGAACGCAAATTCTAAAAGAAGGCATCGCCGCACAGGCGTCCGACATTGACGTCGTTATGGTCAACGGTTTCGGTTTCCCCCGATGGCGCGGTGGTCCGATGTTCTTAAAGTCCAGTAATCCAACCCAATAGGAATTTTATGCTTAAACCAATTAAAGACTGGGATGACGCTTTTGCTAATATGGCTCACATCGTAGGATCTGAAAAGTTACCACAACATTGGTCAGATAGTGCGGCGTCCTACCGAGTAGGTGGCGTAAACGTCGATCAAAACATTGCCTATGGAGATCATCCACGCGAACGTTTTGATCTTGTGTGGCCCGAAGGTACGCCCAAAGGTTTAGTTGTGTTTATTCATGGCGGTTTTTGGATGCGGTTGGATAAATCCTACTGGACGGACTTTGCGGAAGGTGCACGTGCGAATGGCTGGGCCGTCTGTTTACCCAGTTACACACTGGCGCCAGAACTACGCATTTCTCAGATGGTCCAACAGATCACTGTTGCTATTGAGGTAGCTGCTTTACGCGTATCTGGTCCAATACGGATTTCAGGCCATTCAGCAGGTGGTCACTTAGCGACACGGATGATTTGCGATGATACTTCTCTTTCACAGGCAACACTTGATAGAGTTGAGGCGGTTCAATCGATCAGCGGCCTGCATGATCTAAGACCCCTGATGCAAACAAAAATGAATGATATTTTGCAGCTCGATGAGGAAGAAGCCAAGCGCGAAAGCGCAATCCTGCATAGGCCTGTTTCCGCTATTCCTTACACTTGTTGGGTTGGTGGCGGTGAACGGCCAGAATTTATCCGGCAGTCGAAAGCAATGGCCCAAATATGGAGCGGGCTTGATACACCGTCGCACTGCGTCGTCGACGGTCAGCACGATCACTTCACAGTTATCGAAGGGCTTCGTATTGCCGACAGTGAAATTACGCTGAATTTGATCAGTAATAATAAGTAAAAAAGACATTTTGCAGAGAAAGATCGGCTGTGGCAGCCTTGGCAGTTGTGATTGCCTGAGCGCGCGGAATATCTGCAAGATGTGATCAAACTAAAGAAGGCATTCACAGCCCAAGGGCTGTTTTGTATGAGTGCCTGGTTGTTAACTAAGGACGGCACCATAAGAGTGGGGCGCAGTACCACCTATCGCAGAAACGAGAGTTCCTAAATTAACTCTTATAATTGTGAGCTTGGTGAGTAACCGAAGCGGCGTTTATAGTCGCGCGAGAACCTCCCTAAATGAGAAAAACCTGTAGCATAGGCTACGCTAGTCACCTTCTCTGGATTTTTCTTGGCTATGAGTTGGTAGTGCGCCAAATCCAACCGCGCATTTCTCAGGAAGCTCATTGGAGTGAGACCAAACGTCCGTTGGAACCCTTTTTGTAATGTGCGTACATTCATACCGGCATTTTGCGCTATGTCAGTCAGAGATACGGGCTCCGAGAGGTTTGCATAGATGTAGTCGACCGCACAGCGAATACTTTTGGTGGAAGCTCTGCTATCTGAGGATTCAATAATGTGAGATATATTGCTTCTCTGAAGGGTGAGTATTGCTAAAGCCAAATCATTTTCTACCCGTAGATCTCTCAAACAAAGTTGACCGTGGAAGAGCTCACCCTGATCTATAGCCTTCGCACAAGATACCACCAGGTTCTTTATAAATCCTCCGCTCTGTGTAGAAAGGTTGACCGCAGGGTCGAACCTGATGGGGCCTGGCAGCCGCCCACCAATCAAACTTTGTGCCACAGATTCAAGGTATAGTTTATCAATTTGCAAAAGCAATTTCCTACAATTCCCCTTCCATTCCATACGTGTCTCTCGGTCAGGATTTAGCACGGTCGCGGTGTCTGTAGATGCTGTCACTTCTACGCCACGGTGCTTAACTTGCGCTTGCCCCGATAGTGGAATTTGCAAAAGAAAAAAAGACCCTAACATTCCAGGATCAATTGTTACGTCTGCCCCATAGTGAAGATAGTTGATTGAAATGTTTTGACCCGCGACATGGTTATGCATCACAGAAAGTGGCATCGCTCGATCCTGAAGAGTAAGACGGTGATCACAAAACTTTTGACCAATGCGATGGCGCGCTTCATCTAAATCAGTTGTTCGCAAGATGGGATGATTGGTCAAATATTTTGAGGTTGGTCCGTATGCATATGTCAATGGTAGCCCCTCTTTTCAGAGCTTGCAGCTTATTTAAACAAAAAACTATTTCAAACATAAAATATCCAATATAATTAAATATTCGTTTTTTGGATAGCCGTTTCCTAAATCTCAATACAATATCCGTGCAGAATTAATGAAATATGGAGGAAAGTTTAGTGGAAAAAGGTATCACAGAGGCAAATAAAGGCCTTCAAGGGTTGTCATGGAATGTGGTTGGCCAAACTTATGTTCCCAAACTTCTTAGTCATGACACGTTTGTTTGGGCAGCGACGATGCCCGCTGAAACATTTGTGCCGCCTCATATTCATCCCACTCAAGATGAGTGGATTGTGATGATCCAAGGGAATCTAGAAATTGAGTTTATGGGCGACGTGCACAAGGCGGGGCCGGGGGACACAGTTCGCATGCCAAAGGGTCAAGCCCATGGAATTTTCAATAGATCAGGCGCGGAAGCAAAATGCATATTTGGCGTGGCGCCAGCTCGCAAACTCTTTGATCTGTTCATCCTGCTGGATGGCATTACGGATCCTAAAGAGTTAGTGCGACTTTCTGCCCTACATGAGGTCGACTTTCTGCCACCACCAGCTGGCGCGTGATTTAATATGAGTAAGAGCAGGGGATAGAACATGATAAGAATAAAGAAGGTTGCCATAATTGGCGGTGGAGTAAGTGGTTTGGCAGCTGCCAAAGCATTTGATGAAAAGGGCCACCGCGTGGTTGGCTTTGAAAGAAGCCATGACTTTGGTGGCGTGTGGGAGCTGTCTCGATCATATCCTGACGTTCAAACTCAGTCACCCAAGGACCTCTATTGCTATACCGACCATCCGATGCCTGACAATTATCCTGAATGGCCGAAGGGCCCGCAGGTCCACGCATATCTGCACTCTTATGCGAGCAAACACAAAATCGAACGCCTTTTCCGGCTTAACACTAACATTAAAGCGATGAACCGCCGAGAAGACGGCCAGCCGGGGTGGAGATTAACAATTGAGTCGGCTGGAAAAGAATGGTCTGAAGACTTCGATTTTGTGTCTATTTGCACTGGCCAGTTCTCAGAAAAAAACATCATAACTCATCCAGGCCAAGATAAATTTTTGGCTCATGGAGGTCGTGCTATGCATTCCTCCGAATATACCGATCCCACTCTCTGTCGAGATAAAGATGTAGTTGTCCTCGGCGGGTCTAAATCGGGTACTGACATAGCAGTTAATGCCGTAAATAACGGAGCTAAATCCGTACGCTTAGTGTACAAAGAAAATGTTTGGCGAGTGCCTTACTATGTTGGAGGCATAAACTTTAAAAACCTCCTTTATATGCGTGCTCAGGAGCAACAATTTAATCGATGGGGGAAGAGCCCTCTGCAACGTGTTATTACAGCTTTATTTAAACCCCTTGTTTGGGCAAATTTTCGGGGTTTGGAAACACTTCTCAAGCTTCAATTAGGTTTGAAAAAACATAATATGGTGCCTAAGGCTGCTATCGAGGACGAAGTGTCTTGTTCGGTCCCCATCGTAACGCCAGGCTTCTTCGAGTATCTCAATGCAGGTAAAATTAAGTCTGTTATTGGTACTTTTGAAAGCTATCTCGCTGGTAAAATTAAACTGACAACGGGCGAAACCGTGCCGTGCGATTTGGCTGTTCTTGCTGTAGGGTGGAAACTTGGTGTACCTTACTTGCCTAAGGAATATCAAGAAAAGTTGATAGAAAAAGATGGTCAATACCGTGTATATAGGTTGTCAGTTAACCCGGATCTTCCCGATATGGGATTTGTCGGATTTAATTCCAGTTTCTGTACGGTCCTTTCTGCGGAGATGATAGCGAACTGGTTGGTACGCTATGCGGACG
>DGNZ01000303.1 GCA_002389175.1 Rhodospirillaceae bacterium UBA4479
TGACATCATCCTTGGCGTGCCGACCATGGTGGTGGCCTTGCTCGATGCACAAAATGCGCGTCCACGAGACATGTCGGCTCTGAAGCTCGTCAGCTGCGGTGGCTCAATGGTGGCGCCCAAATTGGTGCGCCGGGTGCAGACCCTGATGGGAGCCGGATTTTCGACACTCTATGGCCAGACCGAGCATTGTCCGGTGATCACACAACACCATCTGGACGACAGCATTGACGACATCTGCAACACGGCAGGCCAGCCGGTAGCTCAGACCGAGGTCTCAATTCGCAGTGTCGATAACAATTGCGCCGTCGTCGTAGGAGAGGTCGGGGAAATCTGTGCCCGCGGCCCCTGCGTCATGCTGGAATACAACGACAACCCGAAGGCCACATCCGAGACCATAGACGGAATGGGCTGGCTGCACACCGGCGATCTTGGTCGAATGGATAAACGAGGCTACGTCACAGTCACGGGTCGTGTGAAAGAAATGATTATCCGCGGCGGCGAGAACCATTTTCCCGCTGAAATTGAAAACTGCCTGTTGGAACACGCAAGTGTGGCCGAAGTCGCTGTCGTTGGCCTGCCAGACCCAAAATGGGGCGAGGTTATAGGCGCGTTCATCAGGAGCACAGGACTGCTCGACAAGGGTACGCTGCACGCTTATTGCCGCGCAAACATGTCACCACAAAAAACGCCGAATGTTTGGGTGCAGGTCGAGGAGTTCCCCCTGACCGGCTCAGGCAAAATCCAGAAATTTATTCTCCGCGATCGTTTTGTCGCCGGGGAATATGCTGAACTCTGACTAACAGGAATCACCATGCAGGACGCAACCAAACACTTCATTAATGGCCAGTGGGTTAATTCGATTGATGGACGCGAAACGGCAGTCGAGAATCCATCGACTGAAGAAAGGATTGCAACAATCACTTTAGGTGGTGTTGCTGATGTCGAGATGGCCGTCACTGCGGCTAAGGACGCCTTTCCAAGCTGGGCAGCAACTAACCCTTCGGAAAGGATCGCCGCATTGGAGCGGTTGATGGAAGTCTACAAGACACGGGCTGGAGACATGGCGCAGGCTATCAGCATTGAAATGGGTGCGCCGATTGCGCTGGCAAAGACAGCACAGGTCGGTGCCGGAGCCGGGCATCTCAAAAATACCATTCGGGCCGCCAAAACTTTTGTCTTTGAAAGTCCTTTGGGGGATCACGCGCCAGGTGATATAATCTTATACGAGCCAGTTGGTGTCTGCGCCCTGATAACCCCATGGAACTGGCCGATGAACCAGGTGATGCTAAAAGTAGCACCAGCGCTTGCGGCAGGCTGCACTATGATTTTGAAACCATCTGAGCTTTCTCCGCTCAGCTCCATTCTATTGGCTGAAATGATTGATGAGGCAGATTTTCCTCCTGGGACCTTTAATCTGGTGAATGGTGATGGCGCTAATGTTGGCGCACATTTAACGTCGCACGAGGATGTGGATATGGTTAGCTTTACCGGTTCAACGCGTGCAGGTGTGGCTATAACTAAATCAGCTGCGGATACCGTGAAACGCGTCAGCCTCGAATTGGGAGGCAAAGGAGCCAACATCATATTCGCTGATGCCGATGAAAAGGTCATCACGCGTGGCGTTCGGCACTGCTTCAACAATTCGGGCCAATCCTGTAACGCACCAACCCGGATGTTGGTAGAACGCACGATTTACGACCAGGCCGTTGAAACCGCCCGAGCCGTAGCTGAGAAAACAGAGGTCGGACCGGCGGACATCGAAGGCCGCCACATCGGCCCGGTTGTATCTGAAGTACAGTTCAACAAGATCCAATTCCTGATTAAGCGTGGCATGGATGAGGGTGCCAAATTGATTGCGGGTGGTCTGGGTCGTCCCGACGGGCTGAGCCGAGGTTACTTTGTGCGTCCCACAATCTTTGCCGACGTAACGCAAGATATGACGATTTGGACGGAAGAAATCTTCGGCCCTGTGCTATGTATAACACCCTTTGACTGCGAAGAAGAAGCAATCACCTTGGCGAACGACACGTCCTATGGTCTTACGAATTATGTACAAACCTCGAACAAGGCTCGAGCTCGTCGCGTGGCGCGACAGCTAAGATCTGGTATGGTCGAGATGAACGGCAAATTCAGCGGTGCGGGCTCGCCTTTTGGCGGTATAAAGCAGTCGGGCAATGGCCGTGAAGGTGGTGCCTGGGGTCTTGAGGAGTTCCTTGAGGTCAAGGCCGTCAGCGATTGGGGGTAAGTATGGAAAAGGTTCTGTTTGAGAAAGATGGACGGATCGGGCGGATCACCCTGAACCGACCTGAGGTAATGAATGCCATCGACGATGATCTGCCTTGCGAACTAGCGGCAGCGGTTGCACAGGCCGACCATGATCGTGACATACATGTGATAGTTTTGTCCGGCGCAGGAAATGCCTTTTGCGCGGGCTACGATCTTGCCCATTACGCCAAGCGCAATGGTTCCAACAAGGTGGTGCAGGACATGCCCTGGGACCCGATGCAGGATTTCCAGTGCATGTGGGCTAACACGCAGGCTTTCATGTCGCTTTTCCGGGCGATGAAACCGGTGATCTGTAAGGTGCATGGCTTCGCCGTTGCGGGCGGCTCGGACATCGCGCTGTGTGCCGATCTAACGATCATGGGGGACACGGCACAGATCGGCTACATGCCCACCCGCGTTTGGGGCTGTCCGACAACTGCAATGTGGGTGCATCGGCTCGGGCCTGAAAAGGCCAAGCGCATGATGTTCACGGGTGACAAAATAACCGGCGTCGAAGCCGCCGAGATGGGGTTGGTGCTTAAGTCCGTGCCTGACAATCAGCTCGATGCCGAGGTCGAAGCGTTGGCCGTCCGTATGGCATCCGTGCCGATCAATCAACTGGCCATGCAGAAGATGGTGATCAACGCGGCGGTTGAAGAGAAAATCAACGAGACGCAGCGCCTTGCCACCGTGTTCGACGGCATCACCCGCCATTCGCCCGAAGGCATAAACTTCAAAGCCCGCGTGGAGCAAGTCGGTTGGAAGCAGGCGGTGCAGGAACGAGACACCGGGACCTTCGACTGGACCCGCAACAAGCTATTTGATTGACAAATCCACAAATTATTTGGAACCAACCGTTCGCATTGGCATGTCAAATTACAACAAAACCTTGCCGCTCGAGTATTGTATAAGGAAAACCCGATGCGCTCCAAATGAATGGCGGCTCTTCTCGTCACGCGGCAGTACTCTGATCCATGCATGAGCGGCAGTTTTTCCGCTGCGAGCGCACGCAGCAAAAAAACGAAATCACAGGTTGGGCTCAAAGCGGCCTTTTGCTGCAACTTGAATGAATGACCGTTTTAGCCCAACACCTAACTTTGAGATACGGAGCCAAGGGCCGAGGGCATGGGACTTCGTATTGTCGACCTATTACTGGTGTTGCCTGAGCTAAGTTGGCGTTGGTTAGTTTTTCTCGGGCCGCGGTCC